>JAXHNJ010000001.1:0-300000 GCA_034520665.1 Patescibacteria group bacterium | reverse complement strand
GATTATTAAAAACTTCAGAAATATGCCAAACAAAAAAATTATATCGACGAGAATGATATTTTGCTAACCTCTTATAAAAATAATCATAAAACATAAAATGCAACAATTCATGAGCTATTACTACTAAGATATATTTAGCTTTAGAATGCCAAAAAGGAATTTGGAAAGTTTTATCTTCTAAATAACGAGGATAGAGATGCCAGATGGTACCATAAGCAATATATTTTCCTTGAGGCCATTCGCGTTTTTTAAAAATCTCATCAACCAAAAAGAAAAAATTAGGGGCTACTTTTTGCCAGTTTCTTTTATGTTTTTTCAAAGCTTTATCCATACCCTTGCCTCTACTTTGATAATTCTGTTTAATAAAATTTTGCAACATTTTCTGATTCTTTATTTTATAGTCTTTATTTATATTAAAATATTTTTTTAAGTGAGGATATTTTTCAAATACAGCCCAGTTTAAGTTTCTACCCTCACTATATTTCGCTTCATCCACAAAAAGACAAAGACTCTCAAAATCTTTTTTAGCATTCTTACGAAATTTAAGATGGGGATAAGGCATAATTTTAGTAAAAAAATTGAGGGAGATAAGAACTTCTTATTCTCCCGTCTCTTCCCCAGAATCACTGATTCCAGGATCGTCTTGATGGGAAATCTCCGTGTCCTGTGAAGTCACCCCCACCGGATTCTCCGAATCGCCATCAAAGGTATCGCAGGCAGGCAGGAAAAAGAAACTGGCAAAAAGAATTAATACCGTAAAAACCGAAATCTTGCCTAACATTTTAGTTACCTTCTTTCTTTCAAAGAACAAACAAGTTTTTCGGTAACTAAATACAGGCAGACAGATGTAAAAACTTAAGATGAGCTGTACTTAATACCGAAATGAATTAATCGGCCATGTTTATCATGGCTCGTGTTAACCTATTTTGTTTCATAGGCCACCTCCTTTTTATAATATCCGAAGAATCATATATTTATATAAATTCAAAATTTTCTACAAATTTAGCAAATATTTCATTATAAAGCATAAAATCATCTTTTGATTTTGAATAACCCTCAATTACATAAATTCTGCTATTATTAACGCAATAAATTATTTTCTGATAGGCGGAAGTAGTTGCTTCTTCTCCGCTTTTTTCAATTTGTTCAATACATTCTATACTATTTATTTTAATAGTTTTACTTTCAACAATTTTTGAAAGCTCACCATATCCTTCTAATATTCTCGGAGCATCAATACCAGACTCAGCCCATTGAACAGCATTTTTATCTTGAGAATTTAATACATGAACTACAACCCAAAAAGGATCCTCAAGAAAATAATCATCCCCGGATGTATTATTTAATAAAAATGTAACTCGGTCTTCTTTTTGAGTATTTCGATGAGAAAGAGTTCCTTCTTGCTCTTGCCAAAAATTTATAGAGCTCGGAAGCGCTACCCTAAAACCAAGTTTTTTATTAAAATATGTATTTTGATTTGTTAAAACTTTATTAATATTATTATTATTTGATTTATTCGTAATAATAATTTTGTCATCATTTACACTAGTTTTACTTCGAATAAAAAATAAGTATCCAAAAATAGTGGCTACTAATAAAATAATAATTAGATAGATAATAGATGTTTTTTTCATAGGATTTATATATAATTTATTAATTAATTAAAAAAAATAGAAAGGGTGGAAAGAATACTTATTAAGTATTCTTTCCACCCAAAAATGTCCTCTACTGTTTTGAACACCACCTTCCATAATTTCCATTAAAGCCATCAACTCCTGAACTCCAACTGGGCGGAAAACTGGACCCATAAACATTGCCATACCCAGCATAACGTCCGCGATAAACAGTCCAATGAATATGACAATTTGTAGAATTTCCAGTATTTCCATGTCTTCCAATTCTCCATCCTCGGGGAAGCCACCAGCCAGGCACTACTTCAATGCGACTCAAGTGGGCTACACGATAGATATAACGATTTCCGTTACTCTGGCCTGTTGGACCAGCTTCAATTAAAACCGTATATCCATAACCGGATTTATATCCAGCCCAAAGCACCCAACCAGCCCCGGGAGCCAGAACTTCATAGCCGCAAGGATTTCCTCCTACAGCCCAATCTGTTGAATAATAATCATTACCTTGGTGATAGCCACAACCATAACCACAGGTCATATACCAACAACCTCTGAAAGGCAGGTGCCAACTCCAAGGAAAAGAATTATACTGGCCGACTCCAGTAAGCATTTTTCTTTGCTCAGCCATTTTTGACCCTTCAACAGTAATGGAGTCACCATCAGAATGAGTTACATTTTCATTCCATTGGCTTGCCGGAAAATCCAGGGTTTCTGGTTTTGGATTTTCAGAAGAACCTTCTTCCTCATTTACCCCCACTGGATTCTCGGAATCCCCATCAAAGGTATCGCAGGCAGGCAGGAAAAAGAAACTGGCAAAAAGAATTAATACCGTAAAAACCGAAATCTTGCCTAACATTTTTGTTACCTTCTTTCTTTCAAAGAACAAACAAGTTTTTCGGTAACTAAGTACAGGCAGACAGATGTAAAAACTTAAGATGAGCTGTACTTAATACCGAAACGAATTAATTGGCCACGACTAACGTGGTCCAGACAAACCTATTTTGTTTCATAGGCGACCTCCTTTTTTTGGAAGTTAAAAGAACAATTTATTTATTTTCTTGACTTTTTTTTGTGTTCTTGTTCAGCCTTATTAGCTTTATAAGCCACAAAAACAATTAAAACTAAAGTAATACAAAACATCACCTGTACCTGCCAGATAGCTAAATTAAAGTTTAAATAAAGCAGTGACATAAAAACTAATAGGACTAAATAAGCCAACAGATGCCAATAAAATATTTTTTTACTCTTGCTAAAAGCTTTGTATAAATCAAAAAGCCCGGCTGGAATAATTATTAATAAAGGTCCAAATTTAAAGAAAAAATTATTATTAGTTAAATTCGAGCCACCCAAATACCTCTTAGTCACTATATAGATAAAAACAACAAAAATTATAATTTGTATTAAATATAAAAAGGCTAAAACTGGTTTCTTTAAAACTTTTTCCTTTTTAATTTTATAGAAACCATAAAAAATTGAAGCTAAGGCAATAAATAGAAAGCTAATAAGAGAAATTATTTTATAATCCATAATTTTATTATATCTAAATAATAAATTTTAAAAAATTGGGGGAAGAAAAATAATTTTCTTTTTCTCCCCCCGTGTTGTTTTACGGGCAATAAACCCAGACAGCAGCCGGATAAAGCCAAGAACTAACCAGACAAAAACCACCACACTGGTAGGTTAATATTTGGGCCCAGCCAATATAAGCGCCTAATACTACACCAGGCACACCGAGTTTATTAATAACCCAGCCGGCATTAGCAAAGCCAGTACTCCAGTAAACAGCATCATCACCAGTAAAGCAGAGCTTTTTACCCCACCAGTACCAAACTTCGTAAATAGACTGCGTAGAATTTGGCAGGGCTTTATTACTGCTATTCAGAATATTTTCATTGGCAATAGGCACAGATTTTTCAAGATCTTCCAGTATTTTTTTATCCTGACTAGTCAGGTTATTTTTATTAATACTGGTGTAAAATCCGGACCAATCCACTGAATAAGTCATATCCTGATGGCGCGTAACATAAGGCTCTACTTTATCCACCCAACTCATGTAGAGCTGAATTTCTTCAAGCTGTGAGACAAAATCTTCGTCCTGATAAATATCAGTCTTATCATTTTTTGCCTTCACTGGAGTTTCCGTCCGATCACAACTTACACTGGCCGTAGTTATAAAAACTAACAAGCCAACCATGAGAAGTGAAATAAAGCGTCTCATCTTTTTTCACCTCCTTTTCAAAGAGCTAAGGTTCATGATTTGGCTTGGGTAAATAGACAGAAAATTACCCAAACCGCGGATTTATTCTTTATATAAAACTCAAAATACCTATTGGCCAAAATAATATGTATAAAAAGCGAGCTAATAAATATACTAAAAGAGTTGGTAAACTTGATGGCAATTGGTTAATTAACAAATCAAAATAATTATTGGCCTGATCATCTTTAAAAATAAAACTTAATATTATACCAATAAGAATGTACGATCCAATTATTATTATAAATTTTTTAAGAGATATATTGATAATATACATAATAGAGTAATTATAATTTAGGTAGCTCCTGACTTTTGTAAAAGTAGAAGCTACCTAACACAAAGGCTAATAATAAACAAGCCATAGATAAGAACGGACAAAAGAAGAACCTAAAGGAAGATAGACGCAAGACCCAACAATAGCTGATACTCTCTGGTATCCACCTTCCATCCAAGTCCAGCTCAAAATATTTCCTCCATAACAGACTTTAATTAGCCAGTAAAGAGTCCAGTTCGGTGTAGTAAAGTAATAAGAACGAGGATGTCCGGCCCACCACTTGAATTCAAGTTTGAGATCTTTATCTCCATTATAGACATAATAACAAGTGTAGGCTGTAATAACACTGGTAGCAAGCTTAGAAGATTGAGGATTATTTTTTGACTGAAAATCTCTGAAATCTTGCAGCATTTTAGTTTTTTGTTCATCGGAAAAAGTATGTCCAGTCAATTTTTCTGTTTTCCTAATACTGGCTAAAACATCTTCATGGCTTTCATTACCTACATAGTGGATGGAAACTTTTTTTCTCTCTTTATCTGACTTCGCCTCCACCGACGTCTCGCTCCGCTCGCAACTGATACTAGCCATCATAGTAAATGACAACAAGCCAACCATGAGAAGTGAAATAAAGCGTCTCATCTTTTTTCACCTCCTTTTCAAAGAGCTAAGGTTCATGATTTGGCTTGGGTAAATAGACAGATACTTACCCAAGCTAGGAAATTTATTGACTATCAATATAAGATAGTCTTTTTTGTTCAAAGATATCACCTCCTCAATTATACTTGACAACATAAGTCAAAAAATATAAATTAATAATGGCACTTTGAACAACCAGATGGAAAGTGGCTTATAAATCTTTGTTAGATTAGAAAGGTGCAGACAGCTTTCTAACTCACCCAATAGGTATTTTTAACCACCTAAAACAATTCCTATAAGGAGAAAAACTCGAATAGTAGGGGCTCATAACCCCTGAGGAATTGTGGAGCCGTAAAGGCTGAGGATTGTATAGCCACTTTCCTCTTTTTTATTTTTTGAAATGATCACTTTTTCTAATATTTTTTAAAAAATCTTTTACTTCTTTTTCTTTTTTTACCTCGTTCATATTTGGATTTTTTTTAACCTGATATAAATGAAAAAGTTCGTGAATTAAACATAGAATCTGATCTTCAATGCCTTTGTGAGTGGGAATCATAAACCATTTATCTTTATAATCATAAGGCATTAAATAAGCTGTGGTTAAATTAGCTTTAAAATCAATTTTACTAAAAGGAAAACTTAAATAATCAGTAATTTTATTAATAATTTTATCTTCTCTAGTCTGCCAAGTTTTTTTTATTATTTTTGCCTGAATATTAAAGTACTTTGTTTTAGTTTTGCTAATGGAAGATAAAATTTTCCTAAAATTTTCTTTTTTTAAAATAATATCTTTATCAAAAGGATAATGCTTTGTAATTGTAAAACTTTCTGGATATTTATCTTTTATTCTTAGCCAATTTTTTAAGTCTTTTTTGGGTTCGTATAGTATTTTAGTCATATTTTTAAAAAAGATAGAGATTACGCATAAAAAACGTTAATCTACAAAATACTAAAATTACTATTTTAAAAAAATGTCCGAGCAGCAATTAAAAAAATAATAACTGCCCGGAACTAGGAAATGAATTAATCATCGAGTTTATCGCTAATCTCTTCAGCTGATTTACCAGTGGCAGTCTTACCAGTATCAGTGTTTGTTCCCTTCCAATAACCGCGGTTATCTTTGGAAACACCCATGGTATCATTAGTTGCCTGCTCGAGTAGATTTTCAGGAACATGCTTTATCTTCTTTCCCATTTTACACCTCCTTATAAGGTTTAAAGAGCGATTTGTGGCCAAACATAGGCCGGCTAATTATTTTTTAGATTATGTATAATGTCTCTAACGTCCCCCCACCTCCGCACACACGGAAAATCAAATAAACATTTTTATAGACAAATTTTGGTGGCTTAAACTTAATTTGTTAATTTTTTAAGAGCAAAATGCTTATCGCCCCAATGTGTGCAGAAGTGGAGGTCCGATGATAAATCATCAGACCCGTATAAATTTAATCTTCATCCACTTTTATTTCATCAACATCAATGTCTTCTTTAGTCATTTCAGCTCCTTTCTTGCCGTTATGACCGAGCATAATCAGGTTATCAGTCACCACATTAGTCTTGTTTTGAAAATTACCTTTTTTGTCTTTCCAGGACTTATGCTGCAAACGGCCTTCTAAATAGACTCGAGAGCCTTTTTTCAGATACTTTTTAATAATTTCAGCTAGTTTACCCCAGGCTAAGACATGATGATACTCCACAGAATCCTTTTTCTGCTTAGTTTTAACGTCTTTCCAGGAATAGTTAGTGGCCAGGTCAAAAAATGAAATTGTTTGACCAGATGAAAGTTTCTTGGCGCCGGGATCTTTGGTTAGATTACCCAGCAAGGTTACTTTGTTTACATCCATATTTTTTTCCTTTTTGCTAAGCCACCAACTTTGTTTTAAAAAACAAAAACACCTCTTTTATAAATTAAGAGGTGTTTGGTTAATAAATATAATGTCTTTAATAAGACCAGTGATTATATAAATAATAAATTTTTTTAAGTTATTCATAATATTTTTAATAATAAGTAAATTTATCCACACTTTATCACGACGGCGCTTAATTCCGACGGCGCTAAGCTAATTTTCTCTTTCCTCCGATTTTAATGGACAAATTTTTATGTTTTGATTTTTCTTTTTATTTTTATCCGACGGCTATTGTGTTACCGACGGCTTGATTACCACTTAATTATATCACTCCCTTGTTTTTTGTCAAGAAAAAATAATACTCATGTAAAGGTGAGCTAGAAATGTCCTACTTTGAATTATTTAGAAATGTCCTATTTGATAGTTTTTTAATTTAAAGTTTACCCGCTTCTTAATTTGTATTAACAGTTTTACGAAAGCCAATGCGGTCGCGGGCCACTTTATCAGTGCCGTGCATACTCCCCCAGTAAACCAAGTACTGGCCGTATTGATCATTAATTTTGTCCATAGCCAAGCTTATCTCTTTTTCTTTAAGATTATCTTTAAAAAGAGACATTTGCCGGCTGATTGACCACAGGTGCGAAACTGATATGGCTAGAAAAGAAACTTCTTCATAAAGATGAATTTTTGACATAATCTTTAAAGCAGTTCGAAAAATACTTTTGGTGGTAAAAAGACCATTTTTAATTCTCTTTACCTGATGAAGGCCGCCGCCGTTTTTAAATCTTAAGCCAAAGCTGATTGAGTGAGCCTCTTTTTCCAAAAGCCGCAGGCGGCGGCCGGTTTTTTCGCAAAGCTTGAGCAAAACTGAAGATAAATAATCGATATCCTTTGATTTTTGGTATAAACAATAGCTATGACCGACTGATTTAGGCTCTTTTTGTTTTTTTACTTTTTCTGTCGGTAGACCGTTAACATTAGCCCAGAGATAATAGCCAGGCCGACCCAGAACTTGCATTAGATTAGCTACTGGATATTTTTTTAAATCGAGCAAATTAAAAATACCCAAAGATTTTAGTCTACTCTCCAGTCGGTAATTAATACCCCAAGCACTGGTTAAGGGTCTTTTTAAAAATTTATCTAAATTATCTTTCTTTATTATTAAAATACTATCTTTATCGGCCTGGTCTGAAGCAAATTTGGCCAGCCAGCGGGTGTAAGAAAGACCGACCGAGGCTTTGAGCCAGTCCCCGACTTCGTTCTTTATTCGATCTTTAATTTCTTTAGCTTTTTCTTTAGCTTGTTTAAAGTTTTTAGACCAACCAGTGAGATCTAAAAAAGCCTCGTCAATACTGTAAGGCTCTAGTTTATCGGTATATTCGGCTAGAATAGAGAAAATTTTTTTAGTAATACTGCGGTATTTAGCCGGCTCGTTTTCCATTAAAAAAATATCTGGACAAAGCTGCTTGGCTTCCTTGACGCGACAGCCAGTTTTCACTCCTTTTTTTTTAGCTTCAATGGACGAAGCAATAATACAACCCTGCTCTGACAAATAAGCGCAAACTCCGACCGGTCTACCCCGTAAAAAAGGATTAGCTTGCTGTTCACAAGAAGCAAAATAGCTGTTCATATCAATGTGTAAGATAATCGAAGTCATGAAAATATAAAATTAATTAAACTTCGTCCCGCATCGTTCCGAGTAAAACGAGGAATTGGTGCGGGGCTGCTCACAGGAAGCAAAATAGCTGTTCATGTCAATATGTAAGATAATCGAAGTCATAAAAATATAAAATTAATTAAACTTCGTCCCGCATCCAACTCTGAGCGCCGAAGAGAAGTGGTGCGGGGCTGTTCACAAGAAGCAAAATAGCTATTCATATCAATGTGTAAGATAATTTTTGAGATATCTTTTTGTTGATAATAAAAAGGTTAACTAATCCTATAAATCAACAAGTGGGAGAAAAAAAATATACTAATCAACGAATCTACAAAACTTATGAAAGTATTTGGTTCTATTCTCGAAAAATCAAAATAATTTATAGTTTAAAATATTGTAATTTAAAATTTGTTTAGAATTTAGATATTAATAAACTAATATTAGCCAAAAATAAGCTTGGTAGCCAAAAAATACTTGACAAAATTATTATTTTGTATAAAATTACTTTGCCCTTTTTAAAATAATTTTTATTGAAAGAGAGCTAGGGGGCGAATTTTCGTCCGTGTTTAGCCGGCGTTCGCCGAGCTATAAACTGCTGGGCACGGGAAATTTGCCCCTCATATTTTCTCTTTCTTGATGTGGGGAACCCGGACGACAAATCTTTTCATTATTATGAGACCTGTTTGTTGTCCGGGTCTTTTTTTATCTAAAAAATTTAATTTTGCGAATATATTTCCATCAAGCGCCAGTTAAGATTTTCATTATTAAAAGCCAGCCGGTAAAAATTAGAATTATCGGAAACCGAAAAATAATAAATTTTTCCTTTACCTTTTCTCTCTGAATGAACCAAATTAATTTTAGTCGGATTATAGCGCCGGCCCTGCCAAACAAAAGAAAGCGGACTAACCTGCCCTTTTAAAAAAGAAGCTAGAACTTTTATTGGCTCGTTAATTTTTTCGTGCATGTTTTTTTTATAGTCTATTAATTTCTATTATTAAATTTATGCTCGGAATAGATATTAAAATCGTAAAAATCATTCATCCAGACTGAATATTTTCTTTTCTTTCTAAAACTAGTCGGGTAGGCCGAATCCTCAGATTCGGCTGGAAAGCCGGCCCAATCTGAGGATCGGGCAGTACCCAGAGTAGAGAGATAATTAAAAATTTTGCCAGTCATAGAAAATGTTTTAAGCATCAAAGTATGGCAAAAGCGAGGGCTTTCGCCTACCCAGAAATAATATTTAGTAATACCATATTTTAAGAATTTAAATTATTTAAAATAACTGATTAATTTCTATTATTGAATCATCATCCAAATAATAATTTCTGTAAGAAGACCATTTATAATCCTCAGGTTTTTTAACTATCTTGGCTTTGACTGGATTATTATGAATATAATTAAGTTTTTGCTCTAGTTTATTCTCGGAATAGATATTAAAGTCGTAAAAATTATTCATCCAGACTGAATATTTTCTTTTCTTTCTAAAACTAGTCGGGTAGTCCGAATCCTCAGATTCGGCCGAGAGACTAGCCCGATCTGAGGATCGGGCAGTACCCAGAGTAGAAAATTCTCGGAATAGATATTAAAATCGTAAAAATCATTCATCCAGACTGAATATTTTCTCTTCCTTCTAAAACTAGTCGGGTAAGCCGAATCCTCAGATTCGGCTGGAAAGCCGGCCCGATCTGAGGATCGGGCAGTACCCAGAGTAGAAGATTCTCGGAATAGATGTTAAAGTCGTAAAAATCATTCATCCAGACTGAATATTTTCTCTTCTTTCTAAAACTAGTCGGGTAGGCCGAATCCTCAGATTCGGCCTTCAGCTGGAAAGCCGGCCCGATCTGAGGATCGGGCAGTACCCAGAGTAGAGGGATAATTAAAAATTTTTCCAGTCATAGAAAATTTCTTAAGTAAATCTTTTTCATTTTCTTTTATTAACTGCTTTATAATTTGAACACTTGTAAATTTCTTAAAATCCCTCATTACCTTTGAAATATCATTATATTTTTTATTTAATTGGATTAATAAATGTAGATGATTAGGCATAATTACGTAACCCAATAATTTAAAACTAAATTTACGGCGGTAAAAATTTAGATTATCAATTACTATTTGGCAAAGATTTTCTTTCTTAAAAAGCCAGTATTTTTTATATGTATTAATAGTGATGAAATGAACTTGGTTCTTAAGATTATATTTTTTCATGAAAGATTATTAATAATACTTTTCAGTCTTGCCACTTCCTGTTTCCTTTATATTTCCTTTACGCATGAGAAAAGACCCGGTAAATGCCCCGGACAATGCCCTGGATAGCCGGATTCTTGGCAAAAATTGGTTTCATGGTTTTATTAGCCGGCTGCAGGCGAATGCGGTTTTTCTCACGAAAATATTTTTTCAAGGTGGCATATTCATTATCCAGCAAAGCCACTACCACGTCTCCGTTTTGCGGATAAAAATTCCTTTCCACTACCACATAATCACCATCCAGTATACCTTCTTCAATCATGGACTGCCCTTTTACTTTTAAAACATAAGAGTTGGCGTCCTGCACCACCCCGGCCGGTACAGAAACCATTTCATTATCTTCAATAGCTTCAATTGGCTCACCCGCGGCGATCAAGCCCAAAAGCGGCAGCTGCACGGCCTGGCCCTGCTGATAAACTTTTTTAGTCAGGTTTAAAGACCGAGCTAAGCCCTTGACCTTTCTTAAATAACCTTTTTTTATCAAGGCGTGAACATGGGCTGAAACCGTGGCTTTGGAAGACAGGCCAAAATTCTGGCCAATTTCCTGAAAAGAAGGACTGTATTCATGGTCTTGAATATAATTGACTACGTAATTTAGTATATCTTGCTGTTTTTTGGTTAATTCCGCCATAGATTTAAAAATTAATAATTATCCACAACCATATTCATTATACACGAACAAAAAGCGAACGTCAATAGATATTAAAAAAATACCTATTTTACAGCCAAATTAATTAAATAAATACAAATGTCTAATATTTAAATCGTCCTGAGCCTGGTCGAACGGGCGAACGTCAAGTCTTCGCTCCTCACTTTGCTCGGAGCTTCGGCTTGTAAATAAGTTTATTATGAATAAAGTTAAACAAGTGGCAAAAAAAATAATAAAAACAGCCTAAAAATAAGAGGCTATCCCCTATTCAATAAGGTTTTAAGGCTTTTATGGCTCTACGGCTATTACGGCTTTTAAGATTCTCCTAAAACCAGCCCGTCATTGGTTTTTTGCGCAGCACACCAGTGCCATCCTTATCCACAATAAACTGAATAGTTCGTCCGTTAATCTTAAAAGTTTCCTTCATTTTTTTGTGTTTTTGCTTAGCCTCTTTCATAATCGGATAAAGTTTTTTCATACGCTCACTATAGCTAAAATGTTTCATGTAACCGTCTTGATCGACAATATCGTCGTTAAAATCAATAGTCATAAAATTATTATTTAATGATTACTAATTTATAATAACACTTATTAAATAAAATTTAAAAGCCGTGAATAACTGAATAAGCAATATTGTCCGAATGATCGCCAATTCTTTCCAAATTTTCCAATAAACTTTCAAAGGAAACCCCCGAAGCCGGATCAGCCTCGCCTTTTTCCAGTCGGGCAATATGAGCCAAACGAAATCTTTTTTCCATAGCGTCAATTTCCCCTTCTTCATGCAAAACTTTTTTGGCCAGTTCCTGATCACTATTTTTCCAGGAACAAATAGCGTCTTGATAAATCTCAATGGCTTTTTCAAACATTTCGTTTAATTCTTTAACTGAAGTGGCGGTAAAATTAACTTCGCCTTTGTATTTGTGTTTGGTAATATGGATAATGTTATTAACATGGTCAGCCACCCGCTCAATATCAGTAAGATTATGGACAATCATGGAAAGCTTTTCAGTTTCTTCATGGGAAAGATTTCTTTCCGAAAGCTGGCGGCAATAATTATTTATCTTGTCATAAAAATGATCAATCGCTTCTTCTTGCTTTTTTATCATTTCCACTTTTTTAGGCTGGTTATCCAAAAAAGCCTGGTAGCTATTTTCCATCATATCCTGAGAAATATCTGCCATGCGCATGGTTTCTTTAAAAGCTTCGCCTAAAGCAATGCTTGGTGTATCCAGCAAATATTTACTAATAAATTTAGTCCGATGATCCATTTTTATTTCCTGGCCCGGAATAACTTTTTTGACTAACTTAATTAACAAGGGAATCAGGGGGATTAATATTAAAGTGGAAACTATATTAAAAATAGTATGGGCGTTGGCTACCTGACGAGCTAAGGTAGAAGCCGTCATTTCCACCAGCGGTATAAACCAGCTTAAAATCAGGTAAAAAATTAAAGCCCCTGAGACATTAAAAGCTAAATGAACCAAGGCCATACGCTTGGCGTTCTTGGTCGAACCAATCGAAGCTAAAAGTACGGTAATACAAGTGCCAATATTAGCCCCTAAAATTAAAGGTATAGCGCCCTCCAAGCCAATCAAACCCTCTTTAGCAAAAACTATAACCAAGCCGGTAGTAGCGCTAGAACTTTGAATTAGACCGGTAAAAGCGGCTCCAATCAAGACTAACAAAATTGGCTGACGGCTTAAATTAAGAAACCATTCAAAAATAGCCGTGTTTTCTTTTAGGGGCCCGACTCCGTGTGACATTAAACTCATACCAAGAAATAAAAGCCCCAAACCCAGCAAAACCTGGCCCCAAAATTTAAGCTTCAAATTACGGCTAATAAACCAAAATAAAAAACCAATGGCAATAATGGGTAGAGATAAGGTCTCTAAATCAAAAGATATTATCTGAGCGGTAATAGTAGTGCCAATATTAGCGCCCATAATCACTCCGGCCGCTGAAGATAAATTTATTAAGCCGGCATTAATAAAGCCAAGCAAGATGACCGTAGTAATACTGGAGCTTTGAATAATAGCGGTCACGGCCGCTCCGGAAGCAATGCCTTTAATCGGCCGATTGGTAAATTTTTCCAGAATTTTCTGTAAACGGTCACCAGCAATTTTCTGAAAACCCTCGCTCAGCAAAAATATGCCATACAAAAAAAGAGCCAGCCCGCCAGCTAACTCAAAAATAATTTTCGTGATACTCATATATTAAACTATCTAACTATTTGATTGATTTAATAAAACTGCTGGTCAGCCAGGAAACAAGACTCAAGACCAGCGCTCCCCAAAAAGCCGGGCCAAAACCGTCAACTTCAAAGCCTTTAACAATAGTCGAGACAAACCAGAAAAGCAAAGCGTTAATAATTAAAGTAAAAAGACCCAAGGTCAAAACATTAACCGGCAGGGTTAAGACTAAAATAATCGGACGAATTAAAGCATTAACTAGACCCAAAACTAAAGCAATAATTAAAGCTGAATAAAAACCGCTAACACTAATTCCAGGGAAATAGTAAGCAATACCCAAAATAATTAAAGCATTGATAATTAATCTTAAAATTAGATACATAATCTTATTATTAATTAATAGTTAAAAGCTTACCCTCGCCTTTGGGGTTAAAACCATTCAAAACCTCTTCTCCGTCTAGATAGCCGTCACCATCTGTGTCTTTATTATTTTTATCAGTACCGTAAATTTCCTCTTCATTGTCCAAAAGCCCATCCGCATCTGTATCCAGTTTTCCGGCTCCGTTGGGATCATAGCCTAAATCAACTTCGGCTCCGTCCTGATAGCCGTCACCGTCAGTGTCCGGATCATTTGAGTCAGTGCCGTAAATAATTTCCTCCATATCGGTCAGGCCGTCGTTATCACTGTCCTGGTTAAGATTTAAATTAGTATTAATATTAATATTCGTATTTGTATTTTGGTTTAAATTATTATTCAAATTTTCATTAAGAGAAATATTAGAGTTAAAATTATAAGAAGAATTTGTGTTTGAGTTTAAATTAAGGCTAGTACTGGGCAATGAAGTATTAGAATTAAAAATACCAGTCATGTCATTAACTGCCTTTTCTAACTCTTCCAAGGGTTTGGCTCCTTCGGGTATAGTAACTGAAATTGGCTGGTTAACATTAGACAAAGTTAAACTCATATTTATGTCCGCATATTGATAACTGGCTAAAGCTTCTTTCTCCTGATATCTTATATCAACGGCTATTTTTCTCATCATCATATCATTTTGGCCAATCCAAACCTCAATCCCCTTTTGATTAATCATGTCTGTATATTTATTAATAGTTTCATCCATTTCATCAAATAATGCCTGTGAGTTTACATTTTCGTTAAGATTATTCAGTAAATCTTCCGATTCGGTTATAAAAAGTTTTAGCTTTTCCGGGTCAATATTAACTAAATAATGAAAACAAGGTACATCATCAATTTTTTCATCAGCCATTCTTTTTTTAACTTCAATAAAATTATGTTTATCCAGTGAATCCTTAAAATCGTTAACCACTTGATTGACTTCATCAATATTATCTACATAAGGCACATCATCCGATAAATCCTCATAATCTTCATAATACCACTGATTAGCTAAACTGGATAAATCAAAAAATGGAATGGCTGGAATCTGGGTAGCCTGAAAATAAATTTTATCCGGCCGATAAATACTTTCAAAGCCAAGCTTATAATCCATGCCATTATAGTTTAAGCCGCCCTTTAAATCAAAGCGTCCTTTTTGGGCTAGGACTTCCTGCCCACCCTGAAAGTCAAAGCCAAGGTTAAGATTTAATACAACATCTGAAGGAGTTGAACCCAGCTTAAGACCAATATTTTCGTTATCAGCCGACGAGTCGTCCTCTTCAGCCGCTTTCATATTCAGCCCCATTTGCCAGGCTAGATAGCCGGATTCAATAGACTTCATTTTATTAATCATCTGATCCATCACTTGAGCCGAGGCTTTTTCCACCAAAGGAATAGTCACTACTCGGCCTAAAACCGGTATATTTTTGCCCCGAAAAATAAAAAGTCCGCCCATAATCAGGCCGACCAAGATAATTAAAACGCTAATAGAGATAATAGCTATTTTTTTATTCATACCTATATTATAACATATTATAATTAATTTATTAAATTATAATACCTTTTTTATCAGATAAACCGGCAAACCAATGATTAAAGAAATTAAGCCCCAAAATACTCCCAGTGAAATGACATAGCCTAAATACTGGCCGATTAAATCCACTAGATAATGGCTACCAAGGCCGAGATAAAAAACTAAATAAGCTAAAATAGAAATAAAAACCAGGCCCCAAAAGGCGTTTTGAAAATCTTTTTTGGACGGCGCCAGGCTGCTGGTTAAAGAAATAACCAGATAAATAAAGATCCAGAAAGGCCAGCTTGACCAGTTTGTTTTAATTAACTGCCAGGCACTTTTAAAAAGTACCCATAAATTATCACTAAACCCAAGGCCAAAATCGATTGAGTTAATATCCAGAGAAAAATTAAATAAATAAATAATCAGCCAAAGACCGAGGCTAATACCAAAAATTGGGGCTATGGAAATTAAGGTATTACCTAAAAAACCAAAACGAGAGCGTCCATGCTCGACATAACCGCCCTGGCGGGAGAAAAAACTGATTTTTCTCACCGGCGCTAACATAAATAAGCACATCACGGCATGGGATAACTCATGCACCATCACTCCCGGCGCTATAAAATAACGGAATTTCAACCCTGGCAATACTTTAGCCCAAACCCAGGAATTAAGAAAACTTAAAACCACTAAAATAAAAAACCAGACAAAAAAGGCTAAATATGAATAAAATGACATTTTTTTAAGCTAATATTAGTATAATCTTAATTAGTAAAAATTATTAAGTGCCACTTAAACTTGACAAGAATTTAAACCGATGATAGTATTCAAAATTCAAGTTCTTTAAGTTTACGTCTCCTCACAAAATCTCTAAAATGGGCTTTAAAACTTTACATCCTGGATTTATGGCCAAAGGCATACATCGACGCGGGCTAATGTAAAGTTTAACCTATTTATAAGGGGTCTTTTGAGAGGAGACTTTTTTTTAATAAAAAATAACCAAGTTAAAACATCTTTTGTTTAACCCCTAAGTAAACTACTCCTAAAATAAGAGCAGCCACAACAATCATTAAAAATTTTCCAGTTGTCATTTCCATAATTTTTTTTAGCTAATTTTAGTTAAAATTTATAATATATTTGACAAATAAAATTCAATGTTTTATTATATCTAAATAACAAATAGTTCATTTTTCTATCACCTGGCTCGAATATTCGAGATTACACCAAAATTCTGTACACACTTGCTATATTTTAGGGGCCCCTAAAATCAAGAACATCAAAGTCCCCATTTGTTACTATATGCAGAATACCGTGTAAATCCTCGTTTATTTGGGCCGGGGATTTTTTTATTTGTAAAAAACTAACCAGCACTGGCACCGCCGCCACCGCCGCCGCCGCCAGCCGAACCGCCGGAAAAACCAGAGGATGAAGAAGGTGAAGAAGATAAATTACTGGCCACCACTGAATTAAAACTGTCCGAAAGGTTAGCGGCAAAACTAGTGACCGCAAAAGCTTCTATTCCACCACGGCCAACATACCAATCCGGCGGCTGATTATAGATATCTTTAAAGCGCTGGGCCCACTGCTTTTCTACTTTAAAGACCATGGCGTAGGATAAATATTTTTCAAAAGTCTCTGGGGTTAATTGGCCCAAGCGAAATCTTTCAGCTGTGTGTAAATACTTTTTAAAACCATCAGCGTGCCACTTGGCCTGGACGCCTTTTTTAGTTTTCTTAGGCATAACCAAGCCAAAAATAATTATCAGTATACCCCAAATTGCCGGCACTAAAAATAAAATCCAGCCGGCGGCCACAAAAACCACCCCAACCACCAGATATTTATGCCGTACTGTTTCCGGATTTCTCTCAAAATAGCCCAAAGCCGTGACATCTTTATAAAGAGAAGATTTTATTTTTTTGAGCATTTTATAAAATTTGTTTTTTAAATCAGACAACTTAACTTCTTTTTTTGAGCCAAATAAATTTGATAAAATCATGCGTTCATATTCTTTAAGAGTCTGATCGCCAAAAAAGTCTTTTCTTTTTTCAAAAGTATAATCAGTTTTTTTACCAAATAGTGATTTGTCCTCTTCCTCGTGAATACGAATATAGCCCTGAAAGGCCAGGTCAATGATAGTAGCGGTAATATCATGCAAATCCGCTTTTTCATCAATTAAAGTGCCCATCTCAGCCGGCCTGGTATGGTCCGGCGGCTCATACTGGGCTATGACCGTGCCTTTGCTTTTGGGATCTTTACCATGTTTTTTCCATTTAAGATAAAGGTAAAGGCCGACAAAAACCGGTGAAGCAAAATATAAATACATTAAAAAATAAAAGGCTTTTTTGCCATAAAAATACCAGGCTTTAGCTTCCAAATTAAAATCTAATTTTTTATCCTTTCCTTTTTCAATATTCACTTTTTGGCTAGCTGTGGTATGACCGAATTTTTTTACGGCAATATCCTTTTCACCGGCATTAATATCATAGCCAATTAATAAATTAGCTGGCGTTTTATTGGCCAAGGCCTGGCCGTCTATATAAATATTAGAGCTTTCTGGCTCGGAAGTAATATTAAGATAACCGGGATATTTTACTATATTTTTAGGCCAGCCCAAAACTATAGTAAAATTTTCATAAGGAGCAATATCAGTGGCAAAAAAATTAATTTCCCTACTACCAGCCGTGTAATCCAGTGTTTCCTCCTTAGAATCAGACCGCCCAACATAAATTTTTTGTTTAATATTATCAGGATCAATTTCCTGGGGTAAATAAACTGTGGCTTGAGATTTTTTAATTTCCACTTCCCGATCAAAAGCCACTACATTCCAGTAAAGCTCATCATAATCTTCAAAAAAACCAATCGCGCCATAAGCTGTGTATTCAAAAATCCAGGTGTGAGTAGTGTTTGATAAATTAAAATGTACCGTAACAATTACCTCCGAAGAGGTTTCTTCAATCTCTACTTTGTCTTCAGATAAACGGCTGCCATCAGTTTCTAAAACACTGATATTATCATATTTTATGCCTTTGGTTTTAGGTAATCTTCTTTTTATATAGGAAAAATCACCGGTAAAATTATAAGTTAAACCCTCCTGAACCATAATACTGGCGTCCTGATTAACTTGAATGCCGACATCCCATTTATTAAAAAACCAGGACTTTTCCTGAGCCTGGCCAGCCCCACCTGGTATTAAAAATGAAAGTATTAAAACTGACAATAATAAGTATTTTTTCATAAATATATTATAACAAAAATACCTCAAAATGACGAGAAGTCATTTCCAAGCCTTACCTAAAACCTTTGCCCCTCCTAAAAAAACCTTGCCTATCTTCAAACGCTTTAATTCCACTAAATATTATCTAGTTTTTAAAATATTAGAAAAATAAAATTTACAAATGTCTTTTTATTTCAGCTTTTAAAACATTTTCAAAATTACCAATAATCTGCTGCTGATCCTTGGGTAAAAAAATTCCTAATTCTTGTTTAAAATTAATTTTGGAATTTTCTAAACTGTTCAAGACCTTTTTAAGGTTTTCTTTATTTTCAGGAATTAATAAATTTTTTCTTAAGATAAAATAAACGTCATAAAAATCTCTGGGTTTTCCGCGTGTAATGGTTGCTTTTATTTTTTCATTAACCAAAATATTCTCGGGTAAAACTAATAAATTATAGGCTGGTAAATAATCGCTGGTAATTAGATGAAAATCACCATTAATTTTTTCTTCCTTTTTAAAATGTACTTGAATCATTATTTCCAAATTAAAATCCAGAAATAAAAAAAACGCCTTGCCTAAATATCCACCGCTAGTTTTTTTAGCTTCAGTTAATTTTGTTTGAAAACCGCTTTTCTCAATTTCCGCTAATACATTAATAAATATTTCTTCAATATTTTTTTTATCCAAACTAAATGAGGAGAAATCAAGATCTTCAGAAAATCTAGGACTTTGATAGACTATTTTCAAGGCTGTGCCACCTTTAAATAATAAATTCTCTACCCCACTTAAGTTTAATTTATAAAGATTCGACAAAAAAATATGCTGGCAATATTCTCTAGCTGCATTTTGATTAGTAGTTTTGTATTCGGTGGCTAAATTCTGAAGACTAGAATAATCTATCATAAATATTTAATAATTAATTCTTTGATTTTTTTATTTTTATAAACTCTAGCTAACTTCATTACTTTATCTTTATTAATTTTATTTTTGTCAAAACGATCCAGCATTTTTTTCTTTTTGAGTGAAACAAAATATAAATAGTCCACAAAAGCTTTTTCGGCTCTTGCCATTAAAATTATCTGGTTAGAAAATATTTTCTGTTTATAACCAAAAAATAATGATTTTTTTACTCGATGATAATAAAAACTTTTACCTAAACATTCAAATTCCCTTGTTGCTTTACTTGTGGCTGACGTAATGGTATAAACAGTTTCTGGTATTATATGATAATAGCTTAAAGCCTGCTCAAAAGAAATATAAGAAGGTTCATATAGTTTATTAGCTAAGTAATAATCATTAGGCGGTTGATTAGACAAACAATACAAACCCCTTTTTAATTTTTTTATATAGCCTTTTTTTGTGTAGCGATGCAAAAAAAATCTGATTGAGGTTTCAGACACGCCAAATAACCGTTTTAAATCAAAGGGAGAGAATATTTTTATCTTTTTTTGGTCTAATTTTTGACTAAAATAAGGCCAATTCATTAATTTAGCCATATTGCTAATTTACTGAATTAATACTGATATTAGCATAAAATAAATTAAAAAATAAGTCAATAAAAATATAAGCAGATTTTTAATATAAAATAAGAATTATATAACTACTTAATTTTATCAAAAATCGTGACTTTCCCTTTTTCATAAGGGCCTACTTCATAGCCGTCATAAATAAAATGATCATCTTCCTGATAAAAGTAAAGGGCTGTCCTTTGATTCATAACAATTATAAAACCTCTTAAACCGGAAGAAAGAGGAAAAAAGTCAATGCGTTCAACTTTTGAAAAAAGGTTATGAGCTTTTTCAAAATACTCTGAGTTAATTCCTTCTTTGCGTACCAATCTCTTCATCCACATCATTGGCCAAAATTTTAACGACAGTCGAGTCAACCAATTAATTTTTATTTTATTATTTTTCTTCAAACCACTCACCCCCTACTATAGCCCCTTTATCTTGAGCTTTTTTAAAAGCTTTTTTAATTTCCTTTAAATTTTCAGGTTTTACTTCAGTAGCATAAAAATCATCATCAGAAATATCTCTCATTTTTATCCCTGCTTTTTTCATGGCCTGGCAAATGGAACAATCATCAAAATATCCATCATGGTGATTTGCTTTATCTTTTTCAATTTTTTTTGATTTTTTCATAAGTTTCAAATTAATGATTAAAATATTTTTCCAAAGATAAATACATTTCTTCACAACTTAAAATCCTTTTAATTTTAAATTTATCTTTTATTTCTTTTTCAATTGCCTTTAATCTACCTAGAAATTCAATAATTCTATCATCTTTAATTACCTTATAAATCTCCTTCCAGGAATTAATGGAAATATTTATCCCTCTCAACACAATCTCTCCGGAATAATAAGCATCTTTTAAACTAATTTCATTTTCTCCTTCATTCTCAAACCTAGATTCCCATAAACTATTCAAAGTCCGAAATAATTTTACTGCTATTAAAGAATGGTAACAAGATATATTCCCGATTTCCTCTGCTAATTTTGGCTTAATAATTTTATCTTCCCATTCTTCAAAATAATTATGAACCAAATTAAAATATTTCTTTGTTTTATAATATAATTTTAAATGATTCGAATTCGGTTTTGGAATTTGCTTAACAGTATCTTTTTTATTTAAATTAATTTCCCATTTCTTAGCATTTTTGTATAATAAATTTTTAGATTTTTTAAAATCTTCTTTTATATCCTTAAAAATGTTTTTTAGATCATAAGGATCCTCCCCTCCTAATTTATGTTTAATAACCCTTTTTTTGTCTTTTTTATAAATGGGACAATATTTTTTATACCAAGAATACCAGCATTTTTCACAACGATAATCGCAGTAACTATACATAGGCGGTCTGTTTTTCTTATTTATCATAATATAATTTATTAATTTATCACAAAAATAAAAACTCCCTCAAAAGAAATAATCTTTTTTTGAGGAAGCCACCGTATTAATATCTTAATACAAGTTTAAAATTAAGTCAAGTTAAAATTATTTTGTTATTCCAATTCGGACAAAACCTGGCCCAGCTTTTCAATCTGCTGGCCATAAGCTGTCCAGTCGCCCTGTTTCTGGGCTTCCAAGGCGGCCCTGTAGTATTGATTAGCCTGGTTAATTAATTCTTCATTTGAAGTAGTGGTTTCTTCAGTTTCCGCGGTACTTTCGGAAACAGCCGGCTCACTCTCTGCTTCCCCGGTAAAAATTTCTTTTAGAGCCGTGGATAAATTCTGGTTCATGACAATCTTTTTTTCATAAGCCACAATCACTTGCTTAAGCTCGGGAATCTGGCCGCCGGCCGCTCTAATATAAAGCGGACGAACATAAAGAATAGACTCTTCAATGGGAATAACTAAAAGGTTACCCTGAATCACTTCGGATCCTCGCTGGTCCCAAAGCGATATCTGCTGGGAAATCTCAGTATCCTGATTGATACGGTTAACAATTTGCGAAGGCCCAAAAACTAACTTTTGCTTGGGAAAACGGTAAACTACCAATTCACCATAATGATCACCGTCTGAGCGAGCGACCATCCAGGAAGACATATTGTCTTTGTTTTTGGGAGTAAAGGGCAACATTAAGATAAATTCTTCTTTTTCTTCTTCCGGTAATTTAGTGATAATATGACGCATCATCGGGTCGTCCGGACTGCTTTGGCCCAGACGCGGAATTTCCCACTTATCTTCCTTATTATAAAATATTTGGGGCTCTTCCATATGATAAACGGAATAAAGCTCGGTTTGAAACTTGAAAATATCTTCAGGATAGCGCAGATGGGCTTTTAAGCCTTCGGGCATTTGATCCATGGATTTAAATAAACGCGGAAATATTTTTTCATAGGTTTTTATTAAAGGATCCTTGGCGTCAGCAATATAAAACTTCATCGAGCCGTCGTAGGCGTCAATGACTACTTTCACCGCGTTACGAATATAATTAAAACTATTATAAGTCGGAAAATCACTACTTCCTTCTTGGCGAACATTCATCATCTGAGCGTAAGGATAATTATCTGAATGAGTATAAGTGTCATAAATCCATTTTAAGCGGCCCTCATCATCAATTACAATATAAGGGTCTGAATCAAGCATTAAAAAAGGAGCTACTTTTTTTACTCTTTCTTTGATATTACGATGGTAAAGCACTCGGCTTTCCTGATTAATATCATCTGATAAAAGAATTTTTAGCGAACGAAAATTAGCGGCAAAAAGAGCTTTTTTCCAAAATGAATCCACTCTCACTCCGCCGGCACCCTGATAATCAGCATAAACATTTTCCTCGCCGCTGGGATAGTCAAATTCCTGAGCTTCAGTATTAGCAAACACATAGCTATTGGTCAACTCACCAAAATAAACTTCTGGCCTTTTTATTTTTAGAGAATCAACGCTTGATTGCGGCGGAATATCTTTTACAAACAACTGGGGCAATCCTTCTTCGGTTACTTCATTGACTGGAGTTAAAGCAGCCCCATAGCCATGAGTATAGGCTAAGCGCTGATTAATAAATGTATCTGAAGGGACGCTGTTTGAGTTGAGCTCTCTCGGAGAAATCATAGTCTGGCGATATTCACCGTCAATTGTGTAGCGATCATTATCCACTGAAACAAAGTCATAATAAGTTCTGATCTCCTGAACCTGGCCCAGAGTATCAAGCAAGGGCTCTCTTTCCCAAAGGCGAATATTTTTAATTACCATTTCATTATTTTTAATATCATCATAAGTCAGTTGGCTGTCGCCGGATAAATCTCTTTCCACCACCCGATCCAAAGCAAAAGCTTTTTGGGTGGCCTCAATATTTCTTTTTATATAAGGCTCTTCCTTAGCTATTTCATTAGGTAAAACCACCAGCCGCTGGACCAAAGGCGGATAAATCATCCCCCCTAAAATACCAACCGCTAAAAATAAAACTATAACTGTAGTGGTAAACCGGCGCCAGCGGAAAAATATATTTAACAAAACCACTAGTCCACAAAATAAAGACAAACCGAACAAAACCCAAAGCAAGGGCAGTCTGGCCGTGATATCTGTATAACTACCACCCGTAAAAAGCTCGGCCGACTTATATAGAAGGTCTGTCATACTAACATAATAAATACGAGCGGCTATCAAAGAAAAAATTAAAAATATTAAAAAACTTAAATGAGCCTTGGCTTTTTTAGTCACGGTAAAACTTTTTTGGCTTATATTCAAAAGGCCCCGGCTGATGTATTGCAGGGCGGCGCCAATCAAGGAAAGAATAACCAGCCAAAACAAAAAACCTAAAATAATTTTAATAAAAGGCAAGGAAAAGAAATAAAAAGAAATATCACGGCTAAAAATCGGATCGGTTATATTAAAGCTAACCCCTTGAAAATATTTTAAAACACTTAGCCAGCTAGCAGAAACTACCAGACCGACAAATGTACTGATAATTAAAGAGAGGCCCAGTAAAATACGCAAACCGAGTTTACTCAAGTCAAATTTACTAAAAAAATTAATCCTTGATACATAAGAAGAATCCCGGCTTAAACGATAAGCAATATAAAAATTCAAACTCAAAAGACTAAAGAAAATCAGCCCGCTGGCAATCCCCAACCAGACTTTGGTTTTAATAATAGTAGAAAAAACCGTGAAAAAGCCTTCCGAGGAAAACCAAAGCCAGTCACTGATTAAAGATAAGCTCTGACTAAGTAAGATAAATAGAAAAACTATAATTAACATAGTGAACCCTAATCCTATTCTTTTTTTGTGTAATATTGGCATAAAAAATAATTTAATTTCTAAAAACTCTAATAGACTTATATTAGGTCATTTGGCCCTTTAAATCAAATGCTTTTTATTAAATTTTAAACCATTTTTGTAAAAACAATAAACAAAGCCAAAACCACACCAACTAAAAAGGCCCAAAAAGAGTGTACTTTCTCATGCTCTCTGGCTTCTGGCAAAAGATGAGCCGCCGATATATAAATTAAAACCCCGACCATAAAGCCTAAAGTAAGGCCTAAAATTGAGTCATTTAACCGACTAACAATAGGATAAGCAACAAAGGCCCCTAAGGGGGTAGTTAGCGCCGATATTAACAAAGCATAAAAAGCAGCCTTTTTTTTAGCCACTCCCCCTTTTATAAGCACGGAAAAAATAATTACCCCTTCAGCAAATTCATGAATAACCAAGCCCAAGCCTGAGACAAAACCGACTAAAATACTGACCGAAAAAGTGACCGTATAAATAACCCCGTCAACAAAAGAGTGAATACCAATGCCTTCAGCGGCTGTGATGCCAAAAGCCAAAGTTTTCTGCTTGGTCCGGTCCTTAATTACTTTATTGCTAAAAAACATAAACAAAAAACCAGCCAAAGCGGCAAAGCCAGCGTAGAAATTCTTATTCACAGCCTCGGGAAAGGCCAGCATTAAAGGCACAGAAATCAAAACTCCGGCGGCAAAACACATTAAATAAGCCTTAGTTTTCTCAGCCCATCTTTTATTTTTATAGATAGCGTAAATACCTAAAGCATTGACCACGGCTGAGCCAATGGCAAATATAGCTATCCAGGTAAAGGTACTTAATTGAGGCATTTTATTTTTTCTCCATTGGGTAAAATATTTTTATAAAGCTGGCCCTTTTCTTTCCATTTTCTTAAAAGGCAAATCTTGAGCCACTGGCCGGGCATAAATATATTATTTATTTTTATAATTTTATTATATCACCGGCTCTTATTTTTTTAAACTGATCAGGAAATTTCTTCTTAATTTCTTGTTTATGTGACGTACAATGGCAAGCGCCAATAACTTCAATTCCTTCTAATTCATCTAATTTATTAAAGCCGTGAAAACCACCAATAATAGCGTAAATCTTTTTATTATTTTTTAAAGACCTAACCTCTTTTACTCTTTGAAGAATTTTATCCACTCCGGGATGAGAACAACCGACTATAATGACTAAACCTTTCTTTGTTGCCAAAAACAAAGACTGCTCTTTTAAGTCTATGGCTGCTTTCAAAGAGCCGGTTGAAAAAATACCGCTAATAATTCTAAAACTATTTTCATTTTTCGGCCAGATAACTTTTACCTTATTATTTTCCTTTAAAACTCCTGCCAAGCCGCCGGTGTGGTCATCATGGTCATGGGAAATAACTACCTTGTCAATATTTTTAAAATTTACCCCTAGTTTTTGAGCGTTAAAACTAAGAGTTTCAAAGTCAGCCCCAGTGTCAAACAAGATTTTCTTATTTTCCTTAATAGATTCAATCAAGCAAGAAAATCCCCAACCTTCTTTAAAACCTTCTTTAGCCCTATTATTGTATAATATTTTTAGGATCATATTTTAATAAATTAATTTCATTTTCTTAAAAAGTCCTGGAAATCCTCTTGACAAGAAATGAGGTCTGGCACAAGGTTTGCCTATATTTGATGTTTTGCGGAGCAAAGCGGAGTGAGTTCAAAAAATATTTTTCGTTCTTATTCTTCATGATAGACTTTCTTTAATTCTTATAAATTTGATTTTTCCCGTTTTGAATTTTGGGCAGAGGCCTGCCCGCAACGCTTCGCGTAGCGAGGCGGGCGGGGGTTAGGGGTGAATTCCATTTTTCAAAACTCCTTATTCAAAAGTTTATTCTTCTGCTTCAATAATCTGAACTTTTGAATTTATCATCTTTTCATAATTGTCTTTAAGTTTTTCCTTGATTTCTTCTATTTTCTTATACTTTTCAGCAATTTCTTTTTGTTTATCTAAGTCAAATTCTCCGTTTTTGTTTATTGGGATTTCTATTTGAATTTCCTTCATTCTTTCAGTCCCTAATCTTTTATTAGAACCTTCACCTAATTTATAATTAGGGAGTGTTTGATTTAAGATAAAATTCAAATATTCAAAATCAACTTTATCTTTGTATTCTGGTTTAACTCTTAAAATTCCGCAATGAGTGGTTATTGAAAACTTACCATTTCTATAAAAAACAGTTCCAACATAAGTTCCATCGGTTGTCCAAGTAAAACATTCTTCTTCATAATCATAGGTGTCTATGCTTCCTATCTCGCCTAAATTAGAAGTTTGAGAAGAATAAACAGGAAACTCACCTTTATGGTCGTGCATATATTTTTTTGTGTATTTTGCATTTCCTTTTTCTGCTTCAAAAATTCCTTCTTCTTTCCTATTTTTATTTATCTTATCATCCGTTACATACATCATTTTGGTTTTATATTTTCTCTCTTTTGTTTTATCTGCCACCCATTCTAATTCTCCTAATTTTTCCTTTGTTTTTTCAATTTGATCTTTAAATTCATCAATAGTTAAACTTTCATCTTCTTCTTCAATTTCAATTTCTATTTTTTCTTTTTTACTCCACCATTTATCAATTATCCAATATTTCTCATTTTCAAATTTTTCAATAGGTTGTAATTTACATCGTGAGTCATCTGTTTGAAAATTATTTGGACTTCCTTTAAATTGATTAAACAAATTCTTCGCATTATCCAAATCATTTTCAGGAATTTCGAATCGGTTAATATCTAATGTTTCCCCGATATTAGAAACTAAATAAGTGAATACAGGAAAATCCTGTTTAAGATTTTCACATTCATCTTCATCACAATCTTTTTTTGTAATTCCTAAAACATAAGTTTTCTTTGGAGTATTAAAGAAAGTTTTTGCGGGTAAAGATATAATACAATTAATATAACAATTCTTTTTTATTTCATCTCTTAAAACTTTATTGGCAAAAACATTAAAAATACTATCTGGCAAAACAATAAATGCTTGTCCTTTTCTTTTCAAATTTTTTATTATCCATTTTAAGCATAAACCTTCCATTCCCTTTCCACTATTTTTATAATAATCAGTTAAACCATCTTCCTCAATCTGTTTTCTTATTGTAGTTACTCCGCTTGTGATATATGGAGGATTGGTAATAATTAAATCAGGCTTATCCTCATTTCTTTCAAATCTTTCAGTTTCTTTTAGTGTTCCAAGATTACTATCCGATAAAAAGTGGAAAGTATTATTTATTATTTTTGAAAATTCCTCGTTTAATGTAGAATTTTTTTCGACTAAATCAGACAAATAAATAAGCATATTCGCCTTTGCTAAAATAATAGTCCTCTTTTGTTCGTCGTTATCTTCTCTTCCTGTATCATATCCTAAAAGTTTTACAGGCGGATTTATTTCATTATTCTTTGGAATAAATTTATTTTTCAAATTTTGAGATATTTGAAATGGCTCTAAAAGAAAACCACCAACACCGCAAAATGGGTCGCATATAAATTCCGCTTTATCCACATCAGCCATTTCAACAATTCCCTTAACAACTTTTCTCGGTGTAAAAAATTGTCCTAACTTACTTTTGTCCTTACTCTGCTTCAAAAATGTTTCGAACAATTTTGTTTTAAATCCCTTGTCAATATTTTTTAAATCTCCAAACTTTGCATATTTTTCAATAGTGTCTTTAAATAAAGTCGCTTGTGATAAAACAGGGCTTCCGTCTTTATTTACAAAAATAGTTCCATTAATTATTGTTGTCCCGTCATCTCCCGCTTCAAATAAATTTCTTATTTCTTCTCTGCAAGTTTTAGCATAGTGTTTTAAAACTGTTTTACTATCTTCTGTTTTGTAAAGTTTCAATAAATAATCAAAACTATTAACTCCTTTTAAAACTCCTAAATCACTCAGAAACTTAAAGATAAAAATCTCAACAACATTATAAAGACAAGCTGTTGGATTATCTTTTGTGCTTATGTAAATACTTTGCCAAACACTTCTCGCGAGAGGGGTTGGGTCTGTTTTTTCTGTTGCTTTCAAAACAGAATTTTTATTATTTGTTTCTTCTAAAATTCTTTTAACTAATCTGTAAGTTTCTCTTGTTTCATTATTCAATTTTGAAATATCTTTTTTATCGTTCTCTTTAATGAAAAACTTCTTTTGTAATCTTTGCTTATCATCATTTAAGATATAAGAAAAACTTCGCTTCTTCCCAGTTGTTCTATCTTTGTATTTGTTATTTTTATCTGCGTGGTTTGGATTTATCCAATAAGTAACAATTCCGTCTGTAATAATTCCTATTTTTGCTTCAAGCTCTTGACACAAATCATTGCATTGTTCAATCGCTTCTCTTTTTTGTTTATCTGTTTGAAATTCAGAAGGTTTTTTGTATTCCAAAACTGTAACAACTTTCGGCTTTGATTTATTTCCTCTGTCTACTAAAAGCCCGTCAGGTTTTCTAATTTCATATTTATCATAATCTTTATTAGGAATTATTTTTAACTTTTTATATTGTTTTAAGGTCGTTGAGTGTAACGGAAAAAATTCATAATCTATGAATGTAATTCCTTTTTTAGTTAGTCCTCTTTGTAGTAATTCTTCACTCATATTTTAATCCTTTAATAAGTTAAAACTAATTTAAGTATATAAAACTTTTTGTCTTTTTCCAATAATAAATCGTTTTCGGAGCGATAGCGGAGAAAACACCATTTACCCCTTTCTAATTAATAAAAAAACAAATTTATTCCCCTTTTTAAAAAGCCTGTCAAAATTCCTTATAAAAAAAATATTTTTTGAATTGCGTATAACGTTTGCGTGTATCTGAAGTTTCGCAAAAATTCCTTTAAAAATAGTATTTTTTTGCGAAATTTGGGAGAGGTAGATTTGACATTCCTTTTGAATCTAATTGTGTCAAATTTGCCGAACCAGATACACGCTGTTATGTGATGTTGACAGAAATTTCTATTCCTTATTATTATTTTTTGGCAATTTATTTTTCCCGTGATTCAGACCATTCTTTATAAAGCTCATCAATCTTTTTGGCTTTCCTTGCCGCCTCAAGAACTTTTTCTTGATCGCCGCCTTCAAGAGCTTGGACAATTTCATCTGGCTTCATTGAAAAACCGCGCGAATCATCAAGATAACGACCGACCCACTCACTACCAGATTCCAGCGCTTGATTCATGCGATCCCAATCTGGAAATACTTCTTTTACCTTGGCTACGAAATCTGCTGAATAACCTTCTTTTTGCTCTTGAGGTGGCAAATTGCCTTCGAATTTTTCTGACATAGTTTTATTGGTTAATTAATTAAACTGACTAAATTATACCACAAGTTATGTTCGACGTGAAATAAATTGCCAAAAAAATCTTAAAAAATAATTAAGAAATTTCTGGCTATTTCACATAACGTTAGGATTATGAGAATTTGCGAGGAACGAACAATTTGGGTGAAGTAAAAGAGAAAAAATAATAATTTACCTTATATTAAAGCTATTAAAGCCCTTTTTTCAATTTTTTGGTCGCCAAGCTTGACATGAAATAAGAAATCTGCCATACTTAATAATCAGTAATTTTGCTGATAACCTTAACAAAGGAGGAACGAAGATGATTGATCCCGAACGCGTAAATGCAATCTTCATAGACTGTCTGTTCAAAGAAGATGAGGAAACCAACAATTATGTCAAAGCCGAGGGTATAACCCAGAATGTTGGTTTTCATACCGACAGACTGGAAAGCCATAAGGCCGAGATTGAGGAAATACTGGATGAATTACCCGACGAGTTCAAGATGTCCGGTGGTGGCGGCACGTCCTTTTTGAATGCCTGTAACGACAAGCATGGCAATCAGTGGACAGATCTGCACCAACGCATGGACCAGCTCTTTCAACTCGGCACCGCGATCGGCAAGGCCAAATGCCTTATGCCGCGTGCCATGTGGTCAGCCCTGCCTGGCGGAATGCCGTACTACGCAGTCCTCTAAACAAAATAAGGGTTTTCCAGTTGTCCCTAACAACTGGTTTTTTCTTTGTAAAAAAATTGAAAAAAGGCTTTTAAAAATAGAGAATTATTTAATTTTTCTCTTTTACGGAACCAGATACACAGTGTTAAGTGAAGTTTTGCCGATAAATAAAATAAATTTTGAAATTACGAACTATCTTTTTTTAATAGCACGAATATTTTTCACTTCACATTTCAAGGCAAAATTTCATTTAACATCGGGCTTATGAGAAGTTCGCCGTAGGCGAATTTGAGTAAAGAAGTCTGCAAAACTTCGTAACCTCATATCCCTTGTTATATGTCCCGAAGGGCAAAAATTTAGTGCAACGTCCCGAAGGGCTGGCGAGAGTTGTGGGGGTCGCCGTCATTATTTATCTGCTGTTAGTAAAATGAATTTACAACTAAATCTATAAACAAAACCTCGCGTCTTAATTTCTTCCTCTGGAACTTCTGATTCTACAATTTGAATTTGATAATTGTGCAATAATTCTCTGAGAAATTTTGCGGCTTCTTCGGCAGTGTATTGAGGTTCAGATTTTCTGATATAAAGTTTGCCATCTGGCAGAATACGTTTGATGTCAGTTGCAAAGTCTATAATCAGTTTGCCATTGGATTTTAGAATTCTATCAATCTCTAAAATAATTTGCTGCAAAATTTCAGTTGGAAAAAGATGTAATGTCCCAGTGCAAAACACACCGTCAAATGATTCATCTTCAAATGGAAATGGTTTAGTTATATCAAAAATTTCTGTTTGTAGTTTTTCTCTTAGTTCGTTAGGTGTGTTTTGTTTCAATTTGCCAAGCGCACCTTCATCAATATCTGAAGCAACAACTGAATTAACTTTTTCCAACAAATTCAAATTGTAACGTCCATCACCAGCGGCAAGGTTTAGCCACTTGCCTCGAATTTTAATATCATTCAGAAGCTCCAGAGTGTCTTTATCACCAGTTCCCCAGATAAATTTTTTTTCTGTTTTTGAATAATCAATACCCTCGGTAAAGACATAATTTTCTTCATCTGGTTCGCGAAGTTTTGTTGTCATAATAGTATTGTAAATTCACTCACTTATAAAAAGTATCGTATTAGGCGCCCCTCCGCAATTTCACTTAACGTTCCAGCGTATGCGATGTTTTTGCGACCAACGGGAGCAAAAATATGGGAGAGGGTTTTCAGGGAAAGTCCGAACCGCATACACGCTGTTATCGGAAGGTAAAAATAGTAAAATTCTATTTGTTCTGTAACTTGTAATAACTTTTATTGTTGTGGTTTAACCATTCTTCATCAGTATTATTTTCCACTATCATTAAAGAAAGCCCTTTGACTACAGCTTCACAAAATAGTTTTTTCCCTAAATCCTTTTTTGCAATTATCAATTGTTCTGATGAAAGATGTCGCGCGATAGTAATATGGGGAATAAAACTTTTCTCGAATTTTTCGTATTTTTTCGCTATATAATTCCCATATTTTGAAAACTTTTTCACAATTTCCTTCTGGAGTTCATTTAGCTTTTTATTATTATCTGCTTTTATCATAATACATTCGCCCTTTGAAGAGCGACTTATAAAAAGTTTGTTAAATATAACCTTGATCTCGCTATATTTTTTAACAATACCACTTAAGTCTTTTTTTAAATTTTTAAAATTATCAATATCAAAGTATGTACATGTTTTTAAAGTTACGTGATATGGAAAAGGTTTATCGTGCTTAATACGAAAGCCATCTAACCATTTTGGTTTTTTAATTAATTCAAAATCAGAGCTGATTGTGAAGATTTTTTTATTACCCATAAAAATTTTACTATTTTTATTTCCGATAACTCGTTATTATACGAATTGATTTCGTATAATCACCTCAAATTTGTTTATTATGCGAATTTTTATTAAACCATTATATTAATCCAACACTGTCTATAGTTTACCATTTTTTTTACCAATAAAAAAACCTCTTCTCCTACTTCCCTTGTTTCAAAAAATCCTGAAAATCCTCTTGGCAAAAAATGGGGTTTGGCACAACTTCAGGATTTAGAGAAGTTTTGCCGTAGGCGATTTGGGAAAATGCGAGCCGAGTATTTTTCCGTTAAAATCCTGTTAATTACCCCGAGCCATAGGCGAGAGCGCCCGCCTGCCGCCCGACTTGCCTGAGCAACTCAGGCGGGCGAGCCAAGGCCTGATGCCGTAGACTATGGCGGGCAGGCAGCGGGGTCGAGGAATTCTGAAAAAATTTCGAAGAAGTTTAGTTTAGGACTTTTTTCATTGGTTGAATCTTCAAGCCATGAAGATTTCTAATTCCAGTAGTTTTCTTATAACCCCTTTTTTGATAGAAAGGAACTGCATAAATTGAAGAGTTAATCTTAATTTCTTTAGAGTTCTGTTTTTCTGCTTCTTTTTCAAATAAATCAACTAATTTTCTACCAATCCCTTTTTTATGGTTTTGACCAAGAACAAACAAATTCCCGATTCTATTTTTTCTTCCTTTGATATATCCGAAAATTTTATCATTTTCTTCAGCAACATAAAAAATAGAATCCTTAGTTATCTTAAATGCTTCAAGGAGTTCTTTGTCTGACTTTTTTGGATTGGTGTAATTTAAATATTTTGAAACGGTTCCTTTTTCAAAATATTCTGATTTATTGAAACTACTAAAAACAGAATTCTTAATTTTTGCAATCTGTCTAATATCACTCTTCTTAAATTTTCTAAACTTCATAAGAAAAAAATGGGTTATGTATTATATAAATTTTATGTCAGAAAGTCCTAAACTAAATTGCAATTAACGTTCGCGTATATCTGAAGTATTAAATTTATATCAAGGGACAACCTTAGGAGAAGCGAAACCAGATATACCTTGTTATGTACTGTTTGCAAAATACATTTTTTAATCTGAAAAAATTATTTTTCAGCTAAAAAAGAAAATCGCAGAATATCTTTTTTATTTGGATCCTCTTTTGCTTTTTCAACCTCATAAACGGAACTTTCTTTTGGCAATCCAAGCATAACTGCCTCTACTTCATTTAACGAGGTGTTTTTTGGATCTAAATTAAGTTTTTTTGCGGCTAATTCTAATAAACTTTCTCCTTGGCCAATGTTTTTTTCAAAATTTTTCATAAGTTTGTATTGCTAGTGTTAATATTATTGTTAAATTTTATTATTTATCAATAGTTAAGAATTTTTTTATTATTTCATCTAACAGACATGCGTATGCGAAGTCACGAGTGTATGTAGGTGATAAAATTGCGCAGAGCGCCAGCACAATACGAAATGAGAATTTAGGTGGAACAAATGAGAAATTCTTTATTATTATACCCTAACTTTAGGGATTTTTACAATTTTTAAAGATTTGTTAGCTTGACAGGCAGGGCATAATCTGCTAGGATAATATGTCGTGAACATTGGAGGTGCGCAATGAATATGATTAGCGGAGTAGGAGCATCCACGGCAGCAGGGGAAATCCTGTATCTCCTCAACCAACTCGATGAGAAGTACAAGGACGACCCAAAGGTGCTTAAGGCTCTTCAGGAAGTAAAGACCAAGGCGCAGCAAATTAAGGAAGCAGGAGACGCGGGCTGGTATTGAAAGCCCCGCCCCCATCCATTCGGCCGGGTTTCGCAGATTTGCGGGACTCGGCCTTTCTCTTTTATAAAATTGTAAAAGGGCAACCAAGAATGTAAAAAATAATCAATTATTTCTCATTTGTGGAACCAGATACACAGTATTAGTTGATGTTAAGAAAAATTTTTACGACAACATTGCTAATTCTCTTTTAAGATTTTTTCTAGCTTGTTCTTCTAACTCCTTGCCCGCCCGTTTTGTGAAATAAATTTTGGCGCGCATCTTACACTTTGGTATTAGCATTATTTTTAACTTTTTGATAATGCCATGCAAACCAAATTCCCCCAATTAAAGTTATTAATGAGAGTATTATAAACATCGGCTCTTTGAAAGATTGTATCCCGTTGCCGATGTAAGCTAAACTTAAACTTCCACTAATATGCCCAATCGCCATTAAAGGTAAAAAGATTCTTGGACTAATTGCTGAAAGTCCTGCAAGATATGAAAGTTCATCATCTGGGAACAATGGCAAGAAATATGCTAAGAACAGTAAGAGTTTTCCTTTTTCAAATATATAATCGTATTTTTGGATAGTTTCTTTTTTAACAAGATGCTTAATAATTTTTCTTCCAAAAATTCGAGCAAGATAAAAAGCGATTGCTGTTCCAATTACTCTACCAATCCAATTATAAATAAAACCTTGCCATGTTCCAAAAATAAATCCGCCCGCTATTGAAACAGTATAATGACTAAGGGGCGTTACTACAACTTGCAGGATTTGAAGCACAATGAAGGCAAGAGGGGCAAAAATTCCAAATTGAGAAACAAAATCTCTAATTGCCTCTTGACTTCCAAAGAATGATGAGGGAAAAATATATCCAAGAATTAATAATGCGATTGGGACTATTGTTAAAATATACCAGAGAAGTTTAGATTTTTTCATGTTAATAATACTTAGGGGGAATTTGTTTATTAAGGTTTTTTTCTAGCGCGCCAAAATTTATTTCATATAACATCAGGGATAAAAGAAGTTTTCAGAACGTAGTGGAGAAAATTTGGGAAAATTGCGAGCCGAGCAATTTTCCTTTTATCCCTTGTTAAATGAGGGTCGAACGAAGTGAGAGCGCAGCGTGGTGCGAACGATAGTGAGCAAGTTGAGAATTTGTCCGTCAAGTTTACATTTATTTAAAGAATTCAGGGCACGTTTTTTTAATCATATCACGAGTTTCATCCAGATAAAATCTATCAAAATATTTTTCAAATCCCTCTCTAGTTTTTGCAAGATGGAATTTATCAGAATCATAAATGATTTTTCCCTCAATCATTTTTGCTTCACCGAGTTTTCTTCTGTGAGGGCCAGAATGAGAAATCATCACTTGCAAAACTTTCTTGATTCTATCTTCCGGATAATCCTGCTCTTTTAGAAATTTTTCTGCTACTTTCATGGACTCTTCAACATGAGTTTCATATTGTTCATAACTAATATCATGAAAGATAACAGCAAGTTTTAAAATTTCTAAATTTGCTTCTGGATGAAACTCGGATAATTTCAAAGCCACATTCATCACATCTTCAACATGATTCCATTGGTGAAGTTCATCATGCTTTGCATATTCTTTTTTTGCGAAATCTTCGCTTATTTTGATTATGTCCATCATAAATTAATAAAAGTATGTAGTGATATAAAGTTTTCGGAAAAAATCGTGCCCATTTAAATCTCATAGGACAAATTCTCAATTTCACTTAACTCGTTATTATACGAAGTTTTATTAAACCATTATATAATCCGATACTGTCTATAGTTTACCATTTTTTTTACCAATAAAAAACCTCTTCCCCTACTCCCCTTTTCTCAAAAAATCCTGAAAATCCTCTTGGCAAGAAATGGGGTCTTGCACAACTTCAGGATTTAGAGAAGTTTTGCCGTAGGCGATTTGGGAAAATGCGAGCCGAGTATTTTTCCGTTAAAATCCTGTTAATTACCCCGAGCCATAGGCGAGAGCGCAGCGGGGTCGAGGAATTCTGAAAAAATTTCGAAGAAGTCTAGTTTAGGACTTTTTTCATTGGTTGAATCTTCAAGCCATGAAGATTTCTAATTCCAGTAGTTTTCTTATAACCCCTTTTTTGATAGAAAGGAACTGCATAAATTGAAGAGTGAATCTTAATTTCTTTAGAGTTCTGTTTTTCTGCTTCTTTTTCAAATAAATTAACTAATTTTCTACCAATCCCTTTTTTATGGTTTTGACCAAGAACAAACAAATTCCCGATTCTATTTTTTCTTCCTTTGATATATCCGAAAATTTTATCATTTTCTTCAGCAACATAAAAAATAGAATCCTTAGTTATCTTAAATGCTTCAAGGAGTTCTTTGTCTGACTTTTTTGAATTGGTGTAATTTAAATATTTTGAAACGGTTCCTTTTTCAAAATATTCTGATTTATTGAAACTACTAAAAACAGAATTCTTAATTTTTGCAATCTGTCTAATATCACTCTTCTTAAATTTTCTAAACTTCATAAGAAAAAAATGGGTTATGTATTATATAAATTTTATGTCAGAAAGTCCTAAACTAAATTGCAATTAACGTTCGCGTATATCTGAAGTATTAAATTTATATCAAGGGACAACCTTAGGAGAAGCGAAACCAGATATACCTTGTTATGTACTGTTTGCAAAATACATTTTTTAATCTGAAAAAATTATTTTTCAGCTAAAAAAGAAAATCGCAGAATATCTTTTTTATTTGGATCCTCTTTTGCTTTTTCATGTGGAGTCAATGCCCCTTTAATATTTGTAAACCCTGCTTTTTTAAGTATTTCTTTAAATTCTTCAGCTTCAGGAATGAAGCGCCAATTATTTGTCTTGCGCAGAAGTTCAAATTGTTTTTCTTTTGTAATGGTGGAGCCAAATATGGAGGCTCGTCCAAAAAATTTTCCTCCAGCTTTACAAATACGATATAATTCATTAAGCATCTGTTGGGCTGATTCCTTTTTCTCTTGAAAGGTTTTTTTACTATAACCAAGTCCGTGTAACACCGCCTCCATATAGATAAGATCAAATTCGCCATCTTTAATTTCCACAGGTTGAGAAAAATCTCTTTTTCCCCTATCCCAAATATTAACATGTCTTAAATTACGAAGATCACCTTGAGCAAATAATTTTCTTGCTTCCTCCGCGTCTTTATAAAATTTCATCCCGTGAATGATTTCTGCCTTACTCATATCAACGCCGAGATAGCGGCCTCTAGCCTTAAGCTCTTTTCTTATGGTTCGAAAATCATTTCCGTGGCCACAGCCTGCCTCGAAATAAGAAAAAGCATCAGGATTATCTTTAAATTCTTCTTGAATCCAAGCTAAAATTTCCGGGAAATAAACATTATTTAATATCCTCGGTTGCCCTAATCGTTTTTCTAAACCCCGCCATTCCTTATGTTCTTTGAGATATTGTTCTTGCTCAGTCCCCCCTGGCAGCCAATCTTCCGGCTTTTCCATTTTTTTAGTAGATTGTGATTGTTCTAGATTTTTTTCCATATAATTTAAAAATTGTTTTGTAAATTAGATCTAATATCGGGCTTAAGGTAAATTTCAAACGTGGTGAAGAATTTGGGAAAGCAAAGGGCAACGAGCAAACCGCATATACTTCTGTTAAGCGAGCCGAACGGAGCGATAGCGAGAAGTTCAAAATTTTATTTTAAAACTTTCCTCATTTTCTGAGTAAATGATTCATATCCTTTATTTTCATAAAACTTTATTGCACCTTTGTTAAAACACCATACATTAAGCTCCACTTCATAGATTTTATTTTTTTTAGCCAATTCTTCAAGTTTATCCATTAGTAAAGTACCGATACCTTTTTTTCTATAATCGCTTCTTACAGATAAATCATCTATCTGTATATATTTTCTCAGTTTTAACATGGACCTATCAGGAGATTTTTCTTCAAAAGCTGTTAAATAACCAACAATTTTAGTATTATCCTTGGCTAAAAAAAATATACCATTTTCATCTTCAATTACTTTATGAAAATAATCTCTTGGAAATAATTCAGGTTTAGGTTTTTGAAATTTCCAAGAAGCATTTACTCTATGATATTCTTCAATCTCCTTGAATACATCAAGAAAGTCATCATAATCTTCAATTGTTGCATATATTATTTTTATCATTGTGATTGTTTGAAAATAAAATTCTGAATTGCGTATAACGTATCCGAATATCTGAAGTTTCGCGCTTTGGTTTATGTGCTAAAAACTTTGATATTCTGATTATATTGTTAAATTAATTATACTCTAAATTACCACTAAACGGAAAAGTGCGAAATTTAGGCGCGGAAATTTTTCACTCCTTGTTTTTTCTAATAACTGAAAAATTTTCAAGCCAGATATTTGGTGTTGTGCGATGTTGTTCTAATTTTTTAATTCCTTAAGTTTTTGATCCCACCACTCTTTCACCGCGTTAACATTTGCCTTATGTCCTACTTTTCGGAAGTACTCAAATTTCTCCTCAAAAACTTTATGATGTTTTTTTAGGTTTTCGGGACTTTGTAATGCCCACAACGAATGTTTCAACTCCGCACTTTCTTTTTTTGCTAAATACCCTATTGACAGGTATCTGTTTACTGACACATCAAAATCTATAGGTACCACTAGAAAATTAGAACAATTTCGTACAACTAGTTATTATACGAATTGATTTCGTATAATCACCTCAAATTTGTTTATTATACGAAGTTTTATTAAACCATTATATAATCCGACACTGTTTATAGTTTACCATTTTTTTTACCCATAAAAAAACCTTTTCTCCTACTCCCCTTTTCTCAAAAAATCCTGAAAATCCTCTTGGTAAGAAATGAGGCCTGGCGCAAGGTTTGCCTATATCTGATGTTTTGCGGAGCGAAGCGGAGTGGAGCGAAAGCGCAGCGTCCCTCGTAGCGTTTTCTTTCAAATTATTAACGCACTTTTTCTTGAACCTCATACACGCTGTTAGCTGCCGTTCACTTTTTTTTAATATATTCCAGAAATTCATTCAATATTTTGTTATTTTGTATAGACATGTTATTTTTTATAGTTAATATATAAAAGACTAGACAAAAGTACCGCTAAAAAAATAATTGAAGCGATAATAATATAATATTTTAGTGAAAATCTTATTAGTAAATCATGCAATATATTTGCAACTAAGCCACCTACGACACCTAAAAGTGCGCCTATAAATAAGAATGTAAAATTCTCGCGACGCTGATTCACTCTTCCTAAAGTATTTTCAATGGACTTTAAGTTTTTGACAATTATCGGGTGAAAATAATCAGTCAACCTTTCTAATACCCGCTCTTTTAGTTTATCATCTTTTACATCCCAATTTTTACCAGTAGAATTCATAATTTCTGGATATTTTTTTTCGAGAAAAGATTTTGTTTCTTCACGTGTTTGCATATTGATAAAAATGAATGTCAGCCAACGTTCGCGTGTATGAGAAGTTTTGCCGACTTCCTTATTTTTACCAATAGAGGAAGCAAAATTTGGTTGTAGTGAGGTGAAACCGAACGAAACTTCTAAATCCTTGTTATATTCCCCGAAGGGCTGAAATTTAGTGCAACGTTCCAAAGAAAAATTTCAGAGTTTTGAAATAAGCCGTCATAGAGAAACAGCAAGAAGACCTACTTCTTTTTAACATCTGTTTTAATCATTTTTATTATTTCAGGAAATTCAGATACATTGAAATGGCCATTTTTACTTTCGTAAATTACTATATTTGCATTTTTTAGTTTTTTTCTGAATTTTTCAGCATGAGAAACTGGAACAACATCATCGTCTTTAGAAAACATTAGATATAGATTTTTGGAATTTTTCTCCAATAAAGACAAGTCCGATTTTAAATTAAACTTTCCTGAGATATATTTTCTGTTTGAACCATCAAAGGGAGTCGCTATTAAGTAAATTGAAAGAATTTTCTTAGGAAATTTATTTTCAGACAGGTATTTTGCGAGAAAAATTCCTCCTAAGCATGAACCGATTAATATAATGTTATTCTTCAAACAAGGAATATGTCTTTCAAAATGAATTTTCCATTCTTCATATTTGGCATTATCTTGCAAAGGCATACGTGGTTTGATAATTTCAAAATTATTATCTAAATTCTTTTTTAAAAATTCATCAGTCCAACGGATTTTTTTCTCAATTAAAATTTTTCTGGTTTTTAAATAATGCAAATAGTCTGTCTTGTTTTTGAAAGTCATTCCACCATGAATAATAAATATCTGAATTTTCTTTTCCATATTATTTATAAAAATAATTAAAGTTTATTAATTTATCGAATGGGGCTTTTTGCTTCATTGGCTTTTTGGCTTATTTCAAAATTTATTATAACGTTTCTGGATATGCGATGTTTACAAAAATACCTTTGAATATTAATTTTGAATTTTTGTAAATTTGAGAGAAAGAAATTTGGCATCCTTTGGGTAATATTTTGTGCCGAATTTCTTGAACCTCATATCCTTTGTTATCGGATGTAATTTTTATTCGCGGGTTATTAGATGTACAAATGATTTTTTGTTTTTGAGAAATTCCTTAATAATCTTTGGTCTGATATCATGCTTGTCAAATTTATCCATTTTAATATAACAATAACCGTTATTGCCATTGTCCGATGTAAAAATACTTAAATCAATGGACTGCGGAAGAGTTGCTTTATAAACAAAGTTAATTTCGTGGATATTTTTATTATCAGCTGTTGAAAAAAAATTCTCGATAACCGAAATCATCTCAATGTCTATATTTTCCAATTTTAATTCTTCAAACATTTCTCTTGAGGCTGCCTCTTGGGTTGTTTCATTTAATTTAACTCTTCCGCCCAATAAAAATATATATCCGTCTTTTGATTTCTCAAAAACAAATCCGCTAGGTGTTTCTAATAATATTGCAACTCTAATGTTGAGAAAAGTCTCTTCTAATAAAATTGTCAAATCTTGTTGATTATTCATAATAGTTGGTTTAAGTTATAAAAAATTATTTCCGATAACTCGTAATTATACGAATTGATTTCGTATAATCACCTCAAATTTGTTTATTATACGAAGTTTTATTAAACCATTATATTAATCCGATACTGTTTATAGTTTACCATTTTTTTTACCAATAAAAAAACCTCTTCTCCTACTCCCCTTTTCTCAAAAAATCCTGAAAATCGTCATCCAGATTAATTTATATTTTCTTTTCTAATTTAGCTTCTTTCCGTATTTTTCAGCTAATTCATGGATAGCATTTCTAAATAAATCTAGCTTTGGATGCTCTTTCATAGCCGGCCTGTCTAAAATTCTAAGCATACTGCCCCAAGTATTAGCTGTCGGTTCTTTACCTTCAATAAGAGATTTAACTGTTCTTACAAAAGCTTCTTGGGAAGTTTCTGTGTCATTTTTGCCCTCAAGAGCCGCTTCTCTGAATTCTTCATCACTAAAATTTAAAGGCATGTCTTTAATTTCCTTTAAAACAGGCGAAAGAGCTTGGGTTTCGCTCTCGTTTTTCTCACCCTCGTTTGCTTCCTCCATTTTTTTCTGAATTCTTTCTGGATTTTGTTCAATGTTCATAATTTTATCTGATTAATTATTATAATATAATATTTTGAAAATCTAGGTTTACTCTATTAGATCTTATATTCATTTTAATATAATATCTTATTATGTTCAATTTAAGAAAAAAATCCTCTTGGCAAGAAATGAGGCCTGGCACAAGGTTTGCCTATATCTGATGTTTTGCGGAGCGAAACGGAGTGAAATGGAGAAGTCATTTTTTTATCCTTATTATTCATTTGCAGAGAGATTTTTTATCTTCAAAAGAAAATTTATTTTTTTCGTTTTGAAAAATAAAAAGGAATTAGGGATGAATTTTTTGAGCCAAGACACCTTATTATTTTCGTTGGATAATTTTAACTATTCCATTATTAGCATCAACTTCGACTAAATCACCGTCCTTTAATACTCGGGTAGCGGTTTTGGTTCCAATAATGCATGGTTTTTTAAGTTCTCTTGCGATAATTGCCGCGTGACAAGTCAATCCTCCGTCATCAGTGATAATTGCGTTTGAATTGTAAATCGCGGACATATATTTAGGGCTGGTCATACCTGTAACTAAAATATCGCCTTTCTTAACCTTCTTAACCTCTTTAATATTATTAATAATTTTTACTTTTCCGGTCACCACACCAGTCGACGCTATTGTACCTTTAATAATATTTTGCGATATTTTTTCTAATATTTGATTACTATTTTTAAAGACGAATTCCCTTTTCTTGCTGGCTTCGTGGCCGATATAATATTCTTTCATCTTTAAGGATTTTAGTAAAGCAAAGGCCGCGCAAAATTTCCTTTTCTTTTGAATATATGGCCGACTAATATTGTTATCACTCTTTAATAATTTTTCCAGTTCATTATCCCATAAAAATTGAATGTCTGTTTTTGTTAGTCCGGTTCGTTTTGAGATTTCATCGTAAAAAATGCTGAAACAATAATGGATATAATCATCAGTCGTATTTCTTAAATCTTTGGTATAAGAAATCATTTCAAGGGCGTAAAAAATGTGCTTTTCTCTTTCGTTAAATTTACAAATTTTGTGAATTTCTTTTTTAGTTGGTGTTTTTTGTTTGGTATTATCGTGTGCTTGTAATAACTCTTTTACTACAGTTTTATAATCCAGCGCCGGACCGACATAATTAAAGCCAACCCAGCAGTACTGTTTGATAAATTTTTTTATTTCTTTGTTTAGTTGATGGTGATTATCTGATAAATATTTTTCACTCTTATATCCGGCTACCGTGCGCCTATATTTTTTTGATAATTTAGCTAATTTTTCCTCCTTTTCTTGATATATAGTAGTATCATCGGGAACAATTAGGATGCCAAGCGCTTGATCCGGAGTAAGAGTAATATTCTCTAATTCTTTTTTATGATCGGTAACAATTTTATATGCGTCATTTTGCAATACCAGCGTACACCAAGTTATAAAGCCGTAAATATACAATAAAACATATTTATCAACAACTGTTTTGTACAGATTGTAAATTTTAACATTATCATAACTTTCCCAGTGGCACCTGTTAAAAATAGCCGCCGCCTTTTTAGCATCGTGGCAGGATTGTTTTAGCATTAATAAATGCTTGTTTAATTTTTGTTTCGAATATAATATTTTCGTGGCATTTTGGATTGCGGTTTTATACTCATCCCCATGCAAATACAACTCAGTATTATTGTTATACCAAAAGCAAGCCCACGGGATGCCAGTACCGTAAATTTTTTTATTCTCTTTTCTTAAAGCGCTATATTTCATTTTATACCAAACAGGCAAAGGTGGTATATCTGGTCGCTTTGTCAAAAAATACCATTTGGTATTTATCATGCCATTGATAATTTGATCGCTTTTTAAAATTTTAGTCATGATATTATTTTACTTCTGCTTTATAATGTTTACTATACTGCTCTAATTTTGCGCTATCTATATAAACCTTACCCTTGACGTCTCGCTCGCTTTCAAAAATTACAGGTATACGTTCAGGAATATTATGCGGATCGGTACCGATATCCAAATAGATTGATTCAGCTGGCTGGATGTAGTCCCCAAGTTCATCGCTGTCCATATTGTCAATACCAGAAACATCCTCGCCGTTTGGTTTGACGAATATCCCCGTATTTTTCAGTAGAGACTCAATAAATAATCCATGGGTGTTAATATTTATAACCACATCTTTTTTGGGTGGTTGCTCTTTTTTCTTTCTGACTCTTGCGTATCTATCTAATATTAATTCTTTTTCAAAAATTTGATGCGATAAACCGGCCATCATGCTTTGTACAGCTTCGGGATTATTAAGTATTTTTTCAAAGGCAAGTTTTTGGTTTTTTTGTCTGATTGGCGCGATTTGTTGCTGAATATTTTTTGGTAATTTTTCAATATCCACCATTGTTTCCCCTTGTGAATTAATTTTAGTTGGCGCGCCTTCTGCTAACGCTAAATTTATTGATTGTGTCAATTCAGGGTGATCTCTGTCAATTTCTTTTAAAGTATTTTCATCAATCGACAGTTTAGCATCTTTCAAAATTACCGGGTCAAGAACATCATATTGGATACCTTTAACTTTTTTTGTCTTATAGCGTTCACCAGTCAATGGCGATTTAATATCCGCTTCACTGCCGATATTTTCCGCTGTTTCATATGTCCTCGCGCTCGGATGGTCGCTCGCGTATGATTTTAGCACTTCAACATCTTTTAACTTCTCGCCCTTAACTTTTGCATGGGCAATACCCTCGGGGCTTAATTCACCAGATGGCAGGCGTTCAGCATGTCTGGTTATCATAATAATATAATGAGGTTTTTTTTCAGCCTCTATATTAGGAAGCAGCTCTTGTTGTGGTGGTTTGGAAAAATTTTCTGGTGTGTTCATCATAAAATTTATTGACTCGTTTTCACTTGCTTTAAGTGTTAGCGGAGCAAATGAAAACACCTTATTGAATCTCCCTCTTAAATAAAATTAAATCAAAATTTCTACCTTAAATTATATCAATAAAGAAAAATTTTTAGAAAAATATGTCATATAACATCGGGATTAAGAGAAGTTTTTGCGAAGCAAAAATTTGGGAGAGCGAAGGGCAACGAGCGAACCGCATATACTTCTGTTAGACGAGCCGAACGGAGCGATAGCGGAGCAGTTTTAAAAAAATTATAAATTCCCCTCTTTAACCATATCAATAGCTGATTTTCCTCTTTGCTCTTTTAAATATATTTTCTCTTTATCCTCGAAATAATGTTTTAATCTCTCGACCTGTTTTGGAACGGTGTTTTTTGGGATTTCGTTAAGAGCAAAATATCTTAAATCTCTCGCTTCTTCATTCAGTGTTAGTTTACCATCGATAACATTACAAACGAACATAAAAACTACTTCATCTTTATGAGGTTTGCTGTAAATACCCATAAGACGAGAAACTTTCACATCTAAACCCGTTTCTTCTTTAGACTCACGGACAATACACTCCCAAGGAGTTTCGCCTTTTTCAAGTCCGCCACCTGGTAGATTCCATAAATCATAGTCATTGCGATGACAAAGCAAAACCTTATCTTGTTCGTTTGTAATTATCCCAAAAACACCGACTGTTATTGTATATTTCATAAGAATTTATAATTTTTTAAAAATTTCTGACAACTCGTTATTATACGAATTAATTTCGTATAATCACCTCAAATTTGTTTATTATGCGAATTTTTATTAAACCATTATATAATCCGAAACTGTTTATAGTTTACCATTTTTTTTACCAATAAAAAAACCTCTTCTCCTACTCCCCTTTTCTCAAAAAATCCTGAAAATAGTCATTTATTTTTCTTTATGATTTTCTATCATTTTTTTAACAACCGTTATAATTTCAGGAAATTCTTTTTTCCTATTCATACCAAAAAGTTTTTCATCTTTGTATTCACGATACTCGGCCTCAACTTTTTCTTTAATTAAACGCGGTTGGTCAATAGGAATATAAGGGTCATCCCTTGAGGTAAAAATAACTATTTTCCCAGCATTATTTTTTATTTTCTTCCATAACCAAGGATCATCAAAATAACCACTTTTTTTTCATTTTATCATCAAGATCAGTATAATAACAAGATACTAATATTACCAAACGGCATTTATTTTTTTCAAGATAACGCAAAGTGGCTACCGCTCCAGTGGAGTGGTCAATTAAAATGGAATTTTCGTCTCCCTCAAGTCTCTTTTTTATAAAGAGCAACCAAATTTTTCGGTGGGCTATTTCGGATCCGGCATATTTTTGGCTGTGATTTCTAGACCCAGTTTTTCTAATTTTTCTTTAACAAAAAGATACCAATTGTTGGTGATTAAAGTATTGTTATTACCAGGCAAGATTAAAGCTTTCATGTTATTTTAACAAATTATTAATTTCTATTTCTAAAGATTTTACGGCAATAAGTCTTCTAATTCACATTTAATAAGAGTCTCTTTATTTAACAGAATTTCTTTTTCTAATTTTAAATTATCAGATGTCATGCGAATAACCTTAGTAGAAATAGTGTTGTTCATAATTATATTGTTAGACTTTTTGAAATATTTTTCAGTTTTTCGAAGAAATAATTCAGCATATTGCATCAATTTCTTTTTAGATGAGGGGCGATTAGTAATTACTCTAGTTTTAAAATCAAAATGGTCTTTAACATTTTTACTAATTTCAATGGATAAATTTCCCTCTTTAAAATCAATCCAATATTCACTAATATTAAATATTATTCTTATTAGAGTACTTTCCTTACTGTTATAAAAATATACAAATGAATATATACCCGTAGAAAAATCTTGAATTACTTCTATTTTTTTTAAATCTTTCACACTTGAAAATTTATATTCTTTTAATAAATATAAGTAGCTATCTCGCCAATTATTAATCCAGTTATTTATATATGCTTGATCTAAAAAAAGAGGCGGTAAATCTTGTTTAAGATTTTTATCTGTTTTTTTATTATTTAATATCTTAACAGTTAACTTATCAAAAAGATCTTTTGGATTATTAAAATTAATTTTCTTGGCATTTAAATAATCCAAATCGGGAATAGTTTTTTTTGACATATACCACAATAAATCATAAATGTCCCTGCCTTTTTCTTTATAAATTTCTTTTCCCACTCCACGTTTACCACGTAAAAAAATAGCCGCTATTTTACTGGACATTAAGGCAGACATGTTGTATGTTCTGATAATAAAAGAAAATTGATCTTCATTAATAGGATGATTTTCTACCACGACAGTTTCAGGAACTTTAAAATAATTCAAGTCAATCTTAACTTTTACAATCTTTGAAGCAAAATTCAATCCAATCTTATCTCCAATTTTAAACTTTAATGTAATACCTCTTTTATTATTAATACTAGTAGTAAGTATTCCTGAATCAACATTATAATCATTTTTAAAATAAGAAACTATCTTACTTTCAAAATCACCTAAAAATTTATTAGTAATTTTATGATTAACTTCAAAATCTAAGTCTACTGACATTCTATTTAATTTGTGACAAATACGAAGAGCTGATCCACCATACATAATCCACTTATTATATTTAGAATTATTATAAATAAAGTTTAAAACATAATATTGTAATTGCTCCTTAGCGGAATTTCTTTTTATTAAAGCTACCGGTCCACTAGTAACAGGTATTTCTCGTAGCTTTTTTTTAATTAATAAAATAATTTGATTATCCATAATCATAGTAATCTTTTATCATTAAATTAAATTTTTTTACCTCTTTTTTATCCATTGACTTAATATCAACACGTAACTCTTTAATCAATAGATCTATATCATGATATTTTACGTCTTTATATTGACGTGTTTTAAAATATAGCATGTCAAAAAGTGCTTTTGAGGGTGGGGCAATATAAAAATTAAATTTTTTATTTATTAAGGAAAAATTGGTAAATAAATCATTTTTTATAGATTTATAGGTAAAATTTCCAATTTTAGTTTCATAATTTCTAGTTACCTTTGTTGTTACTGAAATAGTACTATTTATTACTTCTGTAGATAAACCATAATACTCTAGAGCCGTCCACGAACTAATGTATGAAGGTTTTCTGATAATATTTGCTAAAAAGTATATATAAGAAAGATCATCACTATTTTTATGGTAAAAATTATTAGATATATACATACCTCTTTTTAAGGCAATAATTTCTCTATTTTTTAAATATCGGCTTATATAGGTATCTAAAGTGCTATTTTTTAAATTATAAATCTTATCGTTTTTACCTAATTGATAAATACGTTCTTTAGTAAAATAAGGTAAAGATTTTAACTCTTCAAGCAAATTAGTTTTTGACTTGTATTTCATATATATGACATAATTGTATCATAACTGAAATAACCTGTCAAGATATAAAAAAATAAATTACCTCACTCCCCTTTTCTCAAAAAATCCTGAAAATCGTCATCCATTTCCATCATCTTTTAATTCTTTTAATATCTTGTTAGCTATTTTTTTATATGGAGAGCTAGATATTAGAAAGACGTGCACTTTTTTTGTTTTTTTCTAAAAAGAATATTTCAAATGCCAAGGTTTTATACTCTTATTTTTTCCTAATCCATATAAATAAATTGTAGGCATGTCAGGCAAGGTATTTTGCCAAGATTTAGAATTATAAGTGAAAAATATAGAATCATTAAATTCTTTTTCTACAAACTCAGAATCATACTTTGAAGCAAGAGCATACATTTTTGCCCCGATTTCAATATCTTTTCCTTTATGGTGTTTTTTAGAAGACTCTAATAATTGATTTTTTGTTGAAAATTTTTGCCACCAGATTTTTGGCTTTTTTTCTAATTCACTTTTTACTTTTGTTAAATCCAAATTGTTTCTTTTCCAGAGGTCACTTAGAAATATAGTTTGAAATTTGTATTTTTTGGATAGAGAAATAACCTTTGAAAAATAGCTGTTTATTATTTTGCTGTCAATTGAATTTAATTCTCCATGGATATCAGTCAAAATTAAGGTTATTTTTACTTTTTTGTAAGATTTCTTAATTTTTTTTTCTAAATCCTTTAGAAAATTGAAAGCTGTTTCTTCGGATTTATCTAGTTTTTCTTTTTCAATTCCCCAATACCCAACTATCTTAATTTCTTTGCTGTTTCTTACAGAGTCAAGAATAACTTTTTTTAGTTCATCTTCTTTGTAAGGGGAATCTTTGAAAAATCCCTTTGAATGAATTGTGTCCAGAATTTTTTCAGTTAAAAATTCTGATTTTTCATTTTTTATAGAATCTATTGCGTTTACTAAGGGTCTTTTTTTATTGAATATTGCCTTCGTGAATAAATGTTTTGCATAAATTTTGAAATAATGAGCAACTTCTTTATTAGTGATGTTCCAATCGGTATAATCTTTTTTTATCCTCTTAAATTCTTCTTCAGTAATATTATTTTTAACAATATCGTAGAATAACCCTCCGATTAACTGATTTCCTTTAAATCCAGCTCCCTCGCTTAAAACGACTTTGGGTCTATTTACAATGTAATCAGGTAATCTGTCTTTCATTGCTTCCCTTAAAATCCATTTTGTAATTTTTTCTTTTCTCTTAGATTTTATTTTGTATTTACTCGGAATTTTAATTGAATAATCTGCAAATTTTGTATCAAAAAATGGGACTCTAACTTCAAGAGTAAAATTCATTGAGGTTCTATCTACTCTCTGAAATTGTGTTCTTGGAAGATTTAGAATAAAGTCGTTTATTTTATTTGAGATTTCTTTTTCAGTTTTGCAGTTTCTAAATTCAGGATAACCGGCAAAAATTTCATCTGGACCTTCTCCGCATAAAATAACCTTGAATGCATTTTCTTTTGCGATTTTAGAAATATAGTAAGAAACTGCCGACTGCCTAATCATATTAGGCTCAAAACTTTCAGTTATGTAAACAATTTCGGGAATGATTTTAAAAAGTTCTTTTTCCGTTGGAGGATTAAAATAAATATATTTTATCTTGTTTTCTTCGCAGTATTTTTTTGCAATTAAAACATCTGGGGCGTGAGGATGACCAACAATTATTGCAGTAACATCTTTATGATATTTTACTGCTGTCGCTAATACAGCTGAACTATCTATTCCTCCGCTAAAAAAGACTCCAACAGGCAAATCTGTATCAACTCTTTTTTTGACTGCTTCATCAAATAAGATTCTTACATTTTCAATTATTTCTTGTAAAGGAGCTTTCAGTTTTTCAGTTACCTTTGGAATTTTATGATATTGTTTTAATTTGCCGTTTAACATAAAATTTCCTTGTGGAAAAAAAGAAATCTCATCAATTTCTTTAAATTGAGATAGTTGCTTAATTTCAGAGGCAAAATGATAATTTCCTAAATTATCAAGAGCATAATACAAGGGTTTTATTCCGTAAGGGTCTCTTGCTACAAAAAAAGAATTTTTGTTTTTATCATAAATAAAAAAGGCAAACATTTCAGAATCTAATTTTTTAACCATTTCCTCGCCATATTCTTCCCAAAGATGAACTAAAACTTCTGTGTCTGAATTTGTTTTGAATTTGTGCCCTTTATCAGAAAGTTCTTTCATTAATTCTTTATAATTGAAAATCTCTCCATTGAATACAACAAAAACAGATTCATCTTCATTTGTCTGAGGTTGTATGGCTTTTGGTCTATCCACAATTTCTAATCTGTTACAGCCGAGAACACAATTATCTAAAATCTTAGTTTCATATAAACTATATCCTCGATGTTCTATTAATTGTAGACTTCGCTTTATGGAAAACTCTTTTTCTTTTATGTTCTTTCCATAAATTGCTCCTATTCCGCACATATTAATAAGTTAAAAATTTGGTTAAATATAAAGTTATGGTTTCGTTGGCATTTGAATTATATCAGAAAAATTTGGGTGAAGCCCGAGACGAGGGCTGCCTGCCCACCTCTGGAGGGAACCGCATATCCCTTGTTATACGAGAGTGAGGAGCGTTAGCAACGAAAACGCAGCGTCCCCTTGAGTAGAATTTTTACGTTTATTTATATCTAATAAAGTGAGTCAATTTTAAAGGTTGGGAGCGTTAATAAGAAATAATCCTAACAAAAATACCTTTTTTAATCTTTTCTTCGTGTTTTACAAGTTTATCTGAAAAATCTTTAAACCTCTCTGCCACACGATGAATTGAGCCGTTTGAATCAAGAAATTTAGGATTAATATATCTTAATTTATTTCTAGAATGAAAATGAAAGTCATTAGGGTCATCAATAATCTTTAATTTGGGATTGAGCATTTCTAATTTATTTAAAATCAATTGGTTGCCTGATTCTTTTAGTTTTGTATACACAGATAAATCATCTTCAAATAAGCCTTTTTCATTAAGTATTTTTTTATCCAAAGCAATTTTTATTGCATCAGCTAAAATTTGAAATAATGCAACTTCAAGAGGATGAGAACATTTTTCTTCATCCATTCTAAGATAATCCTCTGAAAAACTTTTTGCGATTAGCTCTCCATGAATAATAATTTCATTGTTTTGAACCATGAAACATGAAATATAATTATTTATTTTATCACTAAAACCTTCACTCGCCACCATACCTCTTAATGTATAATCTATCCTATCTGCACAGAGATCAGGTAAGAATTTTTCTAATAAGGAGAAATTATGTTCATCTAAAATTCTATCTATGTCGAAATTAAATTTTTTTAAAATAGTGGGTATTTCTGATTGAAGTATTATTTGTTCATGAAATTTTTCATGAAACTCATGATTATAATTGGTATCTCTAAATACAAAATCAATTACATGCGAAAAAGCAGTATGAGAAATATCGTGAAGTAATCCTGCGATTTGTTCTTCAATCGATGCACCTAATTTTTTTAATAATATCATTACACCCAAAGAATGTTCATATCTCGTTACCGTTTTGCCTTCTATTGCATATTGGGAAGCACCTGCTTGATTTATCCCCTTTAATCTTTGAATGGGGCTGGTATTAATAAGTTCAATTAAAACTGACTCTTGAATTATATTTCTACCATATACTCTATCATTAATGTTGATCATAAAATTATAAAAAAGGTAATTTTAATAAATCTTGTAGTTAGTTCCCAATTTTTTTAGTAAAAATTCTATTTCCTATAAGGTTTGCGTATATTTGATGTCTCCCGAAGGGAGATATGGGTGGATCCAGCTGTTCGCGAACGGCTAGGGTAACCAGATATGCCGAGTTAGGCGATGTAATAAAAATTCCCCAACTATTTATTAAAAACTATTTTTTCGCCTGATGGTAGATAATAGGCAAATTCCTCACTTTTAAAACCGACTTCTGTACGTAAATACACAAATTTTAGATTTTCTTTATTTCCACATTTACCACAAATTTTCTCTGATTCTGGCACATGCGTGACTGACCATATACTACCAAGTAAACCTCCAAAAAGTAATGCGAAGATGTTTCTTTCTTTCATTTTAAGTCTCATATAGTGATTACAATTAGGACACCACAGATACCTCATTTTTTTAATTTTTACTTTTTTTTCCATAGTTTTAGAGTGTTAATAATGTTATTGAGAAACTTTTTATTATTACGCCTAACGTTTCAGTATATGTGATGTTTTTGCGACCAACGGAAGCAAAAATATGGGAGAGGGGCGAGCCGAGCCCCGAACCGCATACGCTGTGTTGTGCGAGGGTGAGCGTAACACAGTGAAGCGAAAGCGCAGCGTCCCTTTTAGCGTTGGGCGGAGGGCGGCTACTTTTTAGCAATCAAAACACAAATATGATGTTTGTGGGGTTTGCTATGGGTTTCCTCCTTTACATAATTTTTATATTCTAAAATTTGCCAATCTTTATATAATTCTTTCAATTCATCCTCATCAAAAAAATAAAGATTTGGATATTCTTTAAATCCAATATCTTTTTTAGTAAATACAGTGAGCAGATTTATTCCATTAGGTTTTGTATGTTCTTTTATTTTTTTGATTATATCTACAACCTTGTTCTTTGAAATAAGATGCAAAGTGGCAATAGAAATAATAACCTCATAATTTTGTTTGAAATCGAAATTAACAATATCAGACACTATGCCACTTACATTCAAATTTTCGGTTTTGGCAAATTTTAGAAATTTACATATGGCTTCTTTCGAAACATCAATTCCACTTATCTCAAATCCCTGTTTGGCGAGAAATAACGCATTTCTGCCCTCACCAACACCAACATCTAAAACTTTTCCAGATTTTATGATTTTATGGATTTGAGTCACGTACTTGTTTGGTTCCAAACCCCACAAACAATTTGATTTTTTATATTCTTCCGAGATTTTTTGTGTGTTTAAAAAAGTCATAATTATATAATTTGTTTAGATATTAAATAGATTGCGTTTTTTACAGTCGTAGCCCAATGGCGTATAACGTCAGGGATATACGAAGTTTTTCTGTAACGAAGTGGAAGAAAAATTTGGATGAAGCCCGAGCCGAGGGCTGCCTGCCCGCCTCTGGAGGGAACCGTATATCCCTTGTTATCTGTCCCGACGACTGAAAGGAGGAGAGCGCAGCGCGGCGAGGAGCGGAACGAAGTGAGCACCGCAGAGTTAATTTGGAATTTGCGTAATATCCAGTTGGGCAAAAATTATTTTCCCTCTAATTCTAACTTAAATTCTTTTAGAAAATCCATTAAAAAATCAGTTCTTCTTTTGGCAATTTTCTTTGCTGTTTTTGTGTGCATTTTTTCAGCAACTTTGAGCAATCTCTCATAAAATAAATCAAGGGCAAATTCTGAAGCGTTAGGTTCACGATTTTCACAAAACGGATCATCAGAATTATAAAAAGGTCTTTTCATTTGCCCTGTTGATGAATAAGTTCTCATTATTGAGATTGCGCCGGTTGCTTCTAAACCATCGGCATCTTGCAAAATTTTTGATTCTAACAAATCAGGAACAATGCCTTTACTGAAAGAACATTCCAAGATGCAGATTTTTACTTTTTCTATTTTGTCTTTGGGAAAATTGCCAAAAGTATTCAATATTTTTTCCGCCGCCTCAGCACTTTCTTCTTGCGACTTATGTTTATCTGGATGATTTTTTGGATAAACAATCAAATCATGAAATAAGGCGGCGGGAACAATAATATCAAAATCGCCGCTTTCTTCTTTAGCTATTCTTTCAGCATTAGATAAAACTCTCAAAGCATGTTCAAAATCATGAGAAACATCTATATCCGGAATTTTTTCTTTGGCGATTTTGATTAACTGATTTTTTAATTCTTTGTCCATAATAATAAAGGATTTTAACAGATTTAATAATTTTGCCCTTTTGTGAAGCGAATAGCAAATTCCAAATTAATTACAGATAACGTATCCGAATATCTGAAGTTTCGCGCTTTGGTTTATGTGCTAAAAACTTTGATATTCTGATTATATTGTTAAATTAATTATACTCTAAATTACCACTAAACGGAAAAGTGCGAAATTTGGGCGCGGAAATTTTTCACTCCTTGTTTTTTCTAATAACTGAAAAATTTTCAAGCCAGATATTTGGTGTTGTGCGATGTTGTTCTAATTTTTTAATTCCTTAAGTTTTTGATCCCACCACTCTTTCACCGCGTTAACATTTGCCTTATGTCCTACTTTTCGGAAGTACTCAAATTTCTCCTCAAAAACTTTATGATGTTTTTTTAGGTTTTCGGGACTTTGTAATGCCCACAACGAATGTTTCAACTCCGCACTTTCTTTTTTTGCTAAATACCCTATTGACAGGTATCTGTTTACTGACACATCAAAATCTATAGGTACCACTAGAAAATTATAATTTTTATCAAGTATTTTTTTAGCCAGAACCTTGATACGATTCTCGCGTGTTTGTTCGCAGAAGATGAAAAAATTGGCTTTTTTAACTTTTCTTTTTTGGATTATCTTATTGCTGTTTAATAAATTTTCCAAAGTCGAAAGAGATTTATTTTCTGGAATAAAAAGCCAATTTTTGGTCATTGATTTTAAAAATGGTCGTTCTTTGATAAATACACTAAAGAATTTTATCATTTCATCGGCTTCAGTGCGTTTGTACGGCCTTAACATATCTGTTTCACCACCACAAGTAATGATTATCGGCTTATCAATCTTATTTTTTATCACAAAACTATAAGTCTTATTAAAGACCATTTTTAAATAAAAATTATAATTTTCGTCTTTTAGAATGTTCTTGGGAACTCCGTACCCGAAAACTAAAAAAACATTATTCATATATTTGAGAAAAAATTAGAACAATTTCGCACAACTCGTTATTATACGAATTGATTTCGTATAATCACCTCAAATTTGTTTATTATACGAAGTTTTATTAAACCATTATATTAATCCGATACTGTTTATAGTTTACCATTTTTTTTACCAATAAAAAAATCTCTTCCCCTACTCCCCTTTTCTCAAAAAATCCTGAAAATCGTCATCTATCTCCATCATTTTTTCTACATATTCGCGGAGAAAGTCGGCTTTTGATTTTTTGGTGTTATGGGTTTTGTAATGCAGATATTTTTCAATTGAAGGAGTAATACGCAGAGTAAACTTAATACGGGGCATTTCTTTGACTTTCTTGCCTTTCAGGGAATTAAGGAAATCAACAATTATTTTTTCCAAATTCTTTTTTTGGTAATTTTTTATCTGCAATGTTTTAGGAATATTTTTTTTGGATAAGTATTTTAAAACATCCTGCGAACCTGAGCCTTTTTCATAAAGATAAAGAGCCGGTTTTTTCTGAGATATGGACATAGCCAATAAATAGCCAATATCCGGAGATTTCTGGCTGCCGCCGATAATTAAGGCTTGCATTTCATCTAAAACCATGCCGCCCAATTTTTGTACTGCGGCCAGATCTGAAGGCAGGCTTCTCTCTTTTAGATTTGTGTATAAATCAACCCCAGCTCGGCGCAAAGTTTTAATAATTATGTCCTGGTTCTTGGATAATTTATTTTGACTGGTTTTGGGGCTGAAAAAATATACTTTCATATCATTGATTACTTATTTATCTCACCGTTATAGTTTTTGGCCATAATTTTTTTTATCTGGCCCATACTTGTCGTTTGTCCCAGAGCCCACATCAGCTTAACCACGGTGGTAATCAGATTCATATTATCGACAAAAATAAAAGCGGATTTTTTAACTGGCTTAAAGCCGCTAGTAGAATAAATAACTACCGGCATCTTTTTTTGCTTGGCTTTTTTTAAATATTTAAAAATAGAATCCGGAAAAAAATTAGTTGAATGAGTTTTAATTATAAGGCCGTGGACCTCTTTTTTAATATTTTCCTTTAAGAGCCCTGACTCAATACCGGGATGAAAATCAAATACTGAAACTTTTGGGTCAATTTCTGGTTTAAGCAAAGGTTTTTGTGAAGATCTTTTTTTAACTTCTTTATAAATAGTTAAACCTAAGTCAATTTTTCCCATAATTTCTTTATTTTCTTTTTCTTCTTTTCTAGTATAAGAAGAAAGGCCTTCCACAGCAGTGCCTGATAAGATACGGCTGCCAAAAACGACTAAAACACCAGCTAGATCAGAGATAGCCACCTGGCAGGCATTAATTAAATTGGCTTTTATACCCAAGCCCTGAAAATTTTTGAATATAGATTCCAAAACTTCAGCTGAAGATTCTTGCCCCGAAGGAATGGGTGAGCCAGTTAAAATAACCGGCTTGCCCAGTTTCTGCAGCATAAAAGATAAAGCAGCGGCCGTATAGGGCAGTGTTTCAAGGCCGTGGGTAATAACAAAACCATCGTATTTTTTATAATTTTTTATTACCGTCTGGGCAATTTTTTGCCATTGTTTTTCTCCTACCTCAGCTGCTTCACCGCCAAAAACAAAAAACGGTTCAATATCAGCCATCATCTTTAGTTCATCAATATTTTTCATCCAGCCGGAAACATCGGCTTTTTTACGCACCGATTGAACAGAGACCTTATTACCAAACAAAGTAGTGCCTCCGCAGAATATAAGCAGTATTTTTTTTCTCTTAGTCATAGACGGCGCTATAATTATTAGACGGCTCTATATATTATTATATTTAATTTTATTTATGTCAAGCCCTCTCGCTTTGCTCGGAGTTTCGGCTGGCAAGCCAGTTTCCTCGTCTAACTTAGACTATAAAGAAGAATCTATTTACTCTTTTTAATTTGGCGCAAAATTGAAGGAAAAGAAGGACTAGTCAAGACAAATTTCAGCCTTATTTAGATTTCAGTCACAAGGTATAGCCGTCAGTTGCGACCGACTTCTACAATATTATTAAATAAAAAAACCGCCTTGTCTAAAATAACAAGGCGGCCATTAATAGAGCTTATTCCTCCTTTTAATTTTTTTGCTGATGACCAAAAAGAACTATTAGGAAAGTGGTTTTGCCATGGCTAGATTCACAAGCAATTTCTCCGCCGTGCATAGCTACGTATTTTTTAGCAATAGTCAGACCCTGGCCACTGCCTTCATCTTTTGTGCTAAAGCCACGCTGAAAAATTTTCGGCATCTTATCAACCGGAATTTCACCCGGGTTAGTCATGGTAATTACCGGATTATACCTTTTTGATCTTCTTATGGTAACCTCTATCCGGCTGCCTTTTTGAGAAGTGGCTTCAATAGCATTATTAAAAAGATTCTCCAGAGCAATTTCCAGTAATTGACTATTAGCGTTGCGAAGGATATTTTTTACCCTTTTGTCAAAAAATAATTGAAAGCCCCTTTCTTCACATATGGTTCTCCATGATTCTACTTTTTTCTCTAGCAAGGAAACTAAATTAATCCAACTCATAGCCACTCGGTTGTCATTACAATATAGATCTTCCAAGTCTCGTAGTCGTTTATCCAAATTTTTGGCCTCCTGTAAAATACCCTCGGCGCATTGCCTTAAATCGTCCGGTAATCTTTCTGAATCAAGTAGACTCTTAGTCTGATTGAAAATCGGAATTAAAGGGTTAAGCAGATTATGCCTTATTTCAGCCAGTAATGACGAGCTAACATTAGCCGCCTGACAGGCCGCGTTTTCTTTTTGCAGCCTGATCATACTCAACGATTGTGATACTTTCAGAGCGATGCGATCGATCAGTTTCATTTCTTTTTCATCAAAAGGCGGTCGATTTAGGCTCTGGTTGATCACCATAAAACCTTGAATAAAAGATTCTACAATAATTGGAGCCACTAAGATTGACTGGGTATGCTGAAAATACATAATTTCATTTATTGTTTTCAGTCTTTCATCAGTACCCTGAAAAACCATTGTCTTCTTACTTTTCAATACCTCATTAAGGTACCCTAGATTATCATTAGCATCGGTACTAATTCTAAATCTTTCTCCAATGCCATGTTCAGGAATGTTTTTTCCGGCATAACCAGCAATAAGCTTAACCTCGTTTTTTCCCGAACGGTAGTAAATGACCACACCCTGACTGTTAAAAAGCTCAGCCATAATAGCGCAGATGTGATAAAAACTGCCTCGTGGATTGGTCCCGGTTAATTCTTCCTGGATTTTTATCAATAGTTCATCTTCAAAATAGCTAATAACAAACTTGGAAGATATCTCTTTCACCAAATTCATTAACTGGCCTATCTTTTCTTCTGGGTATGACCTCGGATTATTAACCGTGTAAACCTGGACTGTGCCAATACTGCGCCCTAAATGGGAAAGCTCCATAGCTAACATATAGCCATAGCCTTCTTCTTTGGCTAACTGACGGTCATGATGGTTAAACCAGTCTTTATCTTCGACACTGACACACTCGCATCCGCCAACTTGATAAAGATGACCGGATACTGTTCCTTTCAGAGGCACTACCCTTCTTCTTTTTTGTGGATGCTTTAAACCAGTTTTGCCAAAAAGCGCTAAATTATTGTATTCAGAGTCAAAAACCCGCAAGGTAATAGCCACAATTTTTAAATCCTTAGGCGCTGCTAGCCGAAGAATCTCAATAAACGAATCCATAATTCCGTCAATGGCCGGTCTTGTCTCCAGTTTCATTTTTCTTCCTTTCGTTTTTGGTTTTTTGTTAAAGAACTTTCCTTATAACTAATCACTTTTTTGGTGATTTGTCAAGAATTAAAAAAAAAGCCAATGGCTTTTTTTTAAATAAATATTTTTGAGATGGGGCTTAATGGCTGTTATATGAAGAGCTTATATAGTAAATTAAAGCCAAGCGACCGAGAATATAAGGCAAAACTTAAACTTAGTTAAAATATTCTGTAGGGTGTTTTAGCCAGCCCATTAATACAAATACTACAACTATTCCCGTGTACAAAATTGAAATAATGATATCTTTTACCAGATCTTTTTTTGTATATTTTTCTTTTTCTTTTGAAAAAACATCTTTAACTCCATGATGCAACATCATCAATCCAATTACATTAGTTACCCAGTAACCCAATATCATGGCCGGTAAAAATAGTTCTTTTGAAAAATATCCAAACGGTAAAGCAAAAACATAGGCCAGGGGAATATTTACAAATAAATCATTCCACCATGATATTGGTGAAAGTGCATAGCCAATTATGGCTAAAATTCCTCCTTTGATTTTACGCTTCATATAGTTTTATTATTTTTGTCCAGGTCCGCGTAATATTAAATAATTAGATAAATTATATTATGCATTTTAGAGCAAAATATGGGTGAGGGGCGAGCCGAGTCCCGAACCGCATACGCTGTGTTATACGCCCCGACGACCCTGAGCTTGTCGAGGGGCGAACTGTATATCTCTCTTATTATATGACGTCCGTGGAGTGGAATGAAAAAAAAGCGGCAGTATGAGGCAAGCAATTTTGCGTTATAATACTTACTGGCATTTGTTTTCTATGCATTTACATTCATAACTAGGATCTCCCTCACAAACTAAACTGGGGCGCCTATTTCTTATTTCTTCAGGATATTCGTAATACTTGTTACCGCAACCACAATGGTCAGGCCCCCACCACATCTTACAATCATCATCATTCACACAGTAATATATGTTGTCATCATATTTTCCTCTGGTAGATTCTTCTTGTGTATTACTATTATAATTTACTGTTGTATATTCTTCTTGTGTATTATTTAGAATAACCCATCCACCTGAAACAATAACTATAATTGATAAGGCGATTATTCCAATTTTCAGTTTAGTTTTCATATTAAAATAAAAAGATTAATTGATATTAATAAATTTTTCTAAACAAAATCACCCCATAATATTACCATAATATCAGGTTTTGGAGAAGTTTTTTAAAACTCCACATCAAATGCGTGGATAAACTCCACGTCTGTTTTGCCTGTAGGCAGGAATGCCTAAAATCCAAAACTCCTTATTTTGTTTCCATTAACTCTACATTATTTACTCCCAAAATAAAGTATGGATTTTGAGAATCAGCTCTTTTCATTACCACCCAATATGGTTTATCTAAAATAAAGTTTTTAATTTTTGGTTTTTTACTTGGTCCAGCTGATGTAGGTAGCATTGCTATCACGCCCTCATTCTCAACTTTTGCTCCTTTTTCATCCATATCAAATTTAATGTTTTCAAACATTTGAGCGATATAATATTCTTCAAATTCTTTATTGGCTAAATACTTTTCAATTAATTCAATATAATCTCTATGATAATCAAGGTGTAATTTTGGAGCTTTAAAACGATCAGATCCTCCAATAGTTGCAAGATAACCTTTATTATTTTGATTTATTTCATCGACAATCGCTTGTGGATTTTTCATATCATATCCTTTGGCTAAAATCAGTTCATCGTTTTTGTCTTTTAATTGTAATCTGATAATAAACTTATCATCGTCATCATACTTAATAATTTTTATATTTTCTTTTTGGGCTTCGTTATCTGCAATAAACCCTGCTACTTTTTGTCCGTTAAATGAAAGATCGTCCTTTTCAAATTTTGTTTTATATTCTACTTCTTTCAAAAAGTAGGCATAGGAAATAATATCCGTTGGATCTAAGCTCATTTTTAAATCACCAAAACTTTTTGATGGAAATTTCTTTCTTGATTCACGATTAATTTCATCAACCGTGCTTTGTCCATAGCCACTTTTTACATAATAACTTTCTTCATCTAAATCACTTTTAGAAAAGGGAGCGTCATTTAATTTTGATACCATTTCCAAGGCAACTTTATCATCAGTATTCAATTGTAACTTTTCATGCAATATATTTTCATTCAAATCGTTCCAAGCTAAATTCATAGCTCCGCCCCAGACATAATTTTCTTTATAATAACTTCCGAGGTAATTTCCAGAAATATTACTTTTTGTATCTTGAATAACATGCGATTGATTTGGAATATTGTTTGTTTGAGAAAAATAATGCCAAGTAAAAAATGCCATTATTATTACGACAATTCCGATTCCAATAATTGTTAGTTGTTTTTTCATAATATTTTATTAAAAATTAAAATTTTATAAGTAATTCGTTTTCGGAGTAAAGCGCCTGTTCCGCCTGTTAGCGGGGGAGAAAACACCTTACTTGTCCGCCGTAGCTTCTTGACCACCAAAGTTTTAACGAAGGAGATTAGCAAAGGCGGATACCCCTTTCTAATAAAGAAAAAATCAAATTTAATCCTTTTTGAAAGCCTATCATTTTTCATTCAATTTCATTTTGACAGGCTTTTTATTTAATTAGAGATATTTGCTTAAAAGAAAAAGATTTTAATTATTTCTTTTAACTATTTATTAAAATAATTCTTCAAAACCGAGACGGCTTCAGTACCTCTTATTTTGCCCCTGCCAATATAGCCGGTAAAAGTGAAACCAATATTTTCTTCAGATTTTTTGAGTTCAGATAGACCCGCTTCATAAGCCTCTTTCATTGGAAGAACAATTCCTTCTTGACCAAAAGATTCTTCAACATCTTCTTGCGTTGCCACATAATATTCAGTAACAAGCCAAGGAAGATTATCTCTTACAGAAATTTCATCAGCCACTTCTACCATTTTTTGAGTACTTTCTTTGATTTCATCTGCTGTACCAGCATGCCAATTTCCCAAGCCAAATAAATCTGCCTTTTTTCTAGATATGCCTTTTTGATTACTCCAACTATCTAAAGCGCCGCTTTTAATAATTATTTTACCATTATAAATTTTTCTAATTTTTGGAATTAAATCATCATAGAAATTATTTGTATATTGGTAAACTTTCTCAATAGTATATCCATTAGTATATAAGAGAGTCTCATACTCATTAATCGGAACGAAATATTCAACACCATATTCTTCGGCAATTTCCGCCCATTTTAGAATCATCTCTTTGAATCGGGGATTTAATTCATCAATATTATAATTTTCTCTTCCAACCTCAAAAGCATCAGGCAAGTCAGGCACAAAGCCCACACTAAAACCTTCTTGCTTGGCCATCAACATTCTGTCTATAACAACACGCTCGGCTTCCTCTTGAGAGAGGATACATTTTTTAGAATAACAAGGCTGAAAAATTTTTAATTCCCCATTTTCAATTCTAGTTTCTGCTTGAACAAAATATGTATTAACTCCTAAATCTTTTAATTCATCACTAAAATAAAACAAAGTAGCTGTATTTGTTCCTAACTCAAACAAGGCATTTATTTTTGATGGATATTTTTTAGTTAAATCGGTTTTTTGTTTTTTGCTTTGAATATCTTCTTGTGAAGGTTCCTCGTAACCAATATCAATAGGTTTTCTGGTATACATAGACTCATAGAGTTTTTCTGCAAGCCAATCTTTTTTTTCTTCCTGGTTAAGATTTTGGGGTACGCCCCTGGGATCTAATTTTTTACCAAACAAGAAAAAAATAAATCCTAATATGACAATTATTAAAACTGTAATTGTTGTTTTCTTTTTCATAATATAGATTTTAAATTAAATATAATATATAAATTTATTCCTTTTGAAAGCCTATCATTTTTAATTAAATTTCATTTTGACAGGCTTTTTATTCAATAATCATAAATTTGTTTTTTGTTTTAATTTCTGTTGTTAAAAAGTTCAACGTAATCTTTATAAATATAGGATTGTCCATATTTTTTGTCTTTGTCTTTTGGTGATAAAATTCCCATTTTAATAAATCTATCAATAACTGTTTGCGCACCGGCGCGGGTAAAACCCGTCCAATTTTGGATAACTTTAACATTTACAATTGGTTGTTCGTAAAGTTCAGACAAGACAATTGTCGCACTTTCGGAGGCGCGCTTTCCAAGTTTCTGAATTTTCATCAAATCTTTTTGTCTCAGAATAGTAATTTTGTCTACTATATCAATAGCTTCATGGGCTATTTCAATAACGCCATCCAGGAAAAAATCAATCCAATCGTTTACCTTGCCATGGTGATAACCGAATAGTTTTTCGTAATACAGTTTTTGGTGTTTTTTAAAAAAAGACGATAAAAACAAAATTGGTTTTTCTAAATAACCTTCTTTCCACAAATAAAAAGTGATTAACATTCTTCCTGTTCTTCCGTTTCCATCTAAAAATGGGTGAATTGTTTCGAATTGAGCGTGAATTAATCCGGCTTTGATTATAGTCGGAACAGAGTCATCTGAATGTATAAATTTTTCTAAATCGCTAAGTGCATTATGCATATCATGAACAGCCGGAGGAACAAATCTGGCATTATCCGGCCTTGTGCCACCAATCCAATTTTGACTTTTGCGAAATTCGCCGGGATCAGAAAAATGATTTGCCCGAGCTTTGTGCATCAACTGTTTATGCAATTCACGGATAAATCTAAGCGCCATAGGAAAATTATCCGTTGTTACCCGCTTCAACCCATAATTAAGAGCTTTGATATAATGCAAAATATCATCAACATCTTCAGGTATATTTGTATTTATTTTTACTTCCGCCTCAATGGCATCAATCATTGTTGCCATAGTTCCCTCGATTTGACTTGAAGAAGCTGCATCTTTTCGCAAATACATCAGAAGAAAAAAATCCGAATCAGACAATAATTTAGTAATACCATCAAGCTTGCCGAGTAATCTAGTGGCTTCATTGTTCTTTTTCAAGATTTTTGGCTCAAAACTAAAACCTTCCTTTGGTGGAAAAGGATTGGGAGTAAAAGCTTTAAAGCCCTTTTTTTGTTCTATATTTTGGCCAATTTTAGCATTTTTCATGGTTTGTTTACATCTTTATTACAATGTATACAAAGTATATATGTTTGTATACATTCTGTCAACAAATGTATATAAACATATACCTCCTCTTAGTATTAGATGGGCTTTCTTTCTTAAAATTTGATTTTTTCTGTTTTGAATTTTGGGCAGAGGCCTGCCCGCAACGCTTCGCGTAGCGAGGCGGGCGGGGGTTAGGGGTGCCTGCCCGCCTCTGGCGGGGAGAAAACAACATATACCCCTTTCTAATAAAGAAAAAACAAATTTATTCCCCTTTTTGAAAAGCCTGTCAAAATTCCTTATAAAAAGGAAAAAGATTTTTTGAATGGCATATAATGTTTGCGTGTATGAAAAATTTCTGGAGTGTAGCGGAGAAAATTTAGAAAAATTGCGAGCCGAGCAATTTTTTTTATCCCTTGTTAGGCGAGGGTTAATTTTGGCTTCCTTATTATTTTATCAAATAAAGGCTAAAATGAAAACGCAGCGTTCCCTTGAGTTTTGATTGAATAAAATTTTACTTTTTTATAAAACAACCAACAAGGTACATTTTAAAAATATTTAAAAAATTATTGTCAATTAGTTTTTCAAAAAATATTGACATTGGCACGAGTGGCTTGCAGAATCCAAAATATTCAGGGTTACCAGCTCTTATAATTTCATAATTATGAAATCCTGTTTCTTCTCCTAATTTTAGTAACCTTAAGTAAATATTTGCTCTGTAATATGTAGGATGCGTTTCTTTTCCCTTTTTTAATAATTTAATTCTTAATAGTGTATGAAAAAAATGGGGTAAGATTTTACTTAAAGCCATGATAGGGTTTATGATGTTTGGGGTAATAAAAATAAATATTCCTTTAGGTTTCAGAACTCTAGATATTTCTTTAAAAACAGTAGATGGATTACGCAAATGCTCTAAGACAAATTCAGAAATAACAATATCTACAGAATTATTGCCTAACGGGATGTGTTCTAAATCAGAAACTATTTTTTTATTTACGATTTTATTTTTATCTAATAATCTTTTGTTTATATCAACGCCAATAATTAATTTCGGCATAAACTGAAATTCTGATATTATTCCATCACTTCCGCAACCTGCATCTAAAATGATTGAATTGCTATTAATATAATTTTTTAAATATTGCCTAAAAAAATATCCTCCTGTTTTGAATTTGGGATATACTTTAATAAGTTTTTCCTTAATATACTCTTTTTGTTCTTTATTATTATTGAAAAATATTGACATAAAAATTTTATTCAAACAAAGGTTCGCCTAACATCGGGCTTATCAGAAGTTTCTGGAGCGTAGCGGAGGCAGATATACGCTGTTGTCCGACCCGAGCGTAACGGAGTGGAGCGAGAGCGCAGCGTGGCTTGAGTTTTACTTTAAGAAATATTTTTTATCACACCATAGATAGCTATTTTCTTTTTGTTTTTTTTTGCCCACCAAATATCGCCATACGACCAATGCCAATATTCTTTCGGATAATTAGACAAACCAGCTTTTTTTAGAGCGGTGAACATTATATTTCTATTTTTTTGAATATATTGTGGAAGTTTAGGCTGAAATGATTTTGCATTTTCTTGATATATTAGTTTTGAGCTTTTCATCGGAACTTTTTTGCCATTTTTCAATAACCTCAAATCTACTGCACCACCTGTCATGTGCCCAGAGGCATATTTTCCATTTGAAGGAGCAACATATTTTTCGACTTCTTTTACAATTTTATTTTTAGGCCAGCTGGGATATTTTTTAGAGAAACGTTTTATAAACCACTGTGTGATTTCCTCTTGGATATACTGAGGTCTCCATGCGTCATCGATAATAAACGTCATACCTCTGGGCAATTCCTTTTCGGCATGCAAAATCATTTCAGCCACTGTTTTTCGAAGATATGCCGTTTTTTCTTTTCTTATTCGCCGCCCGCCCAGGTCTATCTTGATATTTGGGCACAACTTTTTTATATCAATTAATGGCTCGTTACATTCTTTTATATTTATCATAAAATATTTCTTAAAGAAAAATTTTGCCTAACGTTTGCGTATATCTGATGCCCCGAGCTTGTCGAGAGGTATGGGTGGAGACTTTTGTAAAAGCCGTAACCAGATATGCCGTGTTAGCTGATGTAACTAAATTCGCGAGCGACAGCGAGCATTATTCGGGCAAATTTATTTTTATTTATATTCTATTATTAAATTCCTTTAAAACAAACTCCTCAAAATCTAAATTTGGATTTTTTTCTTTTTCTTTTGTGAAATCCTGGTAGAATTTAAATATGATTTCTCGTAAATCATTTTTTTCAAAAGCGTCAAAATATTCTTGACTTTTGTTTTTAAAATCTTCAAATGTGTTTATCTGCAATTGGGCGCAACGATTTTTTAGACTCTCTTTTTTCGAAAGTAAAGAATTAAATTGTTCTTCATCTAAGCTTTCAATTTTTTGAACAAAATCATTATAAACTATCGGTTGCTTCCCGTGTTGAAAAACATCATTGTAAGTTCTGATGAATTCTTCGCAAAGTAAACTGTAATATTCTTTCCCATAGCCTTGCTCAACTTTTAGTTTATCACTCGCGAGATTGCTTATTTTTTGTTTTTGTTCATCTGATAATTTTTTATCTAGTTTATCAACGATCGGGTTAATGATGCAATGCAAGAATTCATGCTCTAAATTATGCGGATTATCGACATGTGAAGAAATATAAAGATTATCCCCAAAATTAAAAGCGACTCCCGATTTTTCAGACATTAAAAAATCGGTAGGGAGCAAGACTACTTCTTTAGTTTTTGTTGTATTAGTTTGTGGCCTAAAAAAATCAATCAATTTTTTTATTCTTTGTTTGGAATCTTCTATGTTTTGCTCTCGTATTTTGATATCTTCAGATGTGGCTTTGTCAAAATCTTGTTTTAATGCTTCTGGTAATTTATTTTCTAGATCATTGATTGCTTTCAGAAGATTATTTCTTAGTTTCTCAGGTTTTTTTACGCACTCTTTATGTTTAGAAATAAATTCAAGCAAAGATTCAACCCTGTCTTCATCGTCGTGTGTTAAAACAATGTTGAATAATGTTTCCCCATCAACGCCGTCGTCTTCTAGAGCTTTAATTTCTTTTAATAATTTGATTGATTTTTCGTCAAGAGGATTTTGTTCAAAATATTCATCTACTCTTTGAGATAATTCATGGTCGTGGCTACCAAAATCTTGATTGTAGCCTCGTAATAAAATTGATAAAAGCGTTGCGCCCTTTTCTTCTCTAATATTAATTTCAGGTATTCTCATAGTTTCAGCCTTATTTTCAAGAGGAATTTTTTTTTCAATATTATTCATAAATAAAAATAAATTTGTTCCAATAATTTTTCGACGATAGCAGAAGAGAATTTAGTTATTTCGTATAACATCGGGCTTATGAGAAGTTTTCGGAGCGTAGCGGAGAAAATTTGGGAAATTTGCGAGCCGAGGGGCGAACCAGATACACGCTGTTATGTGACGTAGACAGAAATTTCTTTTCTTTATTATTTTTTTGGCAATTTATTGATTACTTTCCGCTATTTTTTTTATAGTATCTATGGATAGATTTTGATCAAACTCAAAAACGTTTTTTACTTCTTCTTTGCCTTCTTCTTTGTCGCTAAGTTCTTTTTTGAAAGATATATGAACGGATGGTTCGTTTTCGCTGTTTAAAATTTCTATTTCAAAACCCTCATTAAAATCAAATCCCTGATTATTGAGAGCTTTGACAAACTCATCTCTTTTTTCTTCACCTTCTGTCTCTTCTATTGCTTTAGCCAAAAAACACTCGCCAACACTTAAGTGGGTGCCAAAATATCTTTCTAAGGTATCATCATAGTTTTTTTGTGGGTCCTGCACCAGTTTATCCCATCGTTTAGAAATGCTTAAATATTTTTCAATTATTTTTGCTACATTTGAAGCACTTTTCAAATAAGTAAAACCTTTAGTATCATCTTTTTCTTTAGCCAAACTATCGCTTTCCTCAACTAAAAATTTTAGATATTGACCCTTTTTAAAATTTTCTAAAGAGATTTTACCAAAATCACTTTCCATGTCCAAATCAGAATCTAATCTTTTATCTACGCTAATTTTTGATCCAACTTTTAATCCCTTATTTAATTTATCTTTTAATTCTTCAAAAGTTTCTTCCCCTGTTATTTCTTCCTGATTTCCAGACATTCTAAAAGAAGCTGTTTCCTGTGCTCTTTCACGGGGACTACCAAAGACGACTGATTGCCTGATATTTAGAGTATCACTTTTCTTTTTACTATTTTTTCTACCCTCTTCTGTTAGTCTAATTTTTAAATCAGATTTTGATTTATCCTTTTCTTTTTCCGCATGGCGAAAGAATGACAACTTTATTTTTGATGTATATTCTGGTTTTTCTTTTTCAATTTTACTAAATTTTTCTAATGATTCCATATTTTTTTGATTAAAAATTTATATTTTAAGATTTATAATATTATATCACAAGCTATGTTCAACCTATTAAATTGCCAAAGAAATTCTAAAAATAATTAAAGATTTCTGGCTATTTCACCTAACGTCAGGGATTTGAGAAATTGCGACCGCAGAGAGCAATTTGGGTGGTGACTTTTGTAAAAAGCCGTAGCCTCATACATGCTGTTAATATAATGTAATTAAATTCAACGAGCGTAAGCGAGTTATTATTGGGCAAATTTATTTTTATTTTTCTATTATTTAAAAATTATTTTAAAATAATAATAATCCAACAAGGAAAGAGGTTGTGTTTATGACAAATGATACTTTTAGCATATCTAAATATTGTTGTTTCAATGCGAAGAATAGTAATGCTGATTCTAATAATATAACCAATATTTCTAAAACAACAATTGAGAAATAGTTAACAGGAATAATGAAAATAAATGAATTTATCCATAAAAAGTAACAAAGCAAAGGGTGTGTTATAAGATTGGCAGAAATAATCGTGACAATGCTTTTTTTATTCCTAAATCCTAAAATATAAGCTACAGATAACTCAATTACTAGAGTGAAAATTAGAGCTAAAGAATAGTATTCAAATCTCATTTTTTTCTCATTTTAAAAAGTACTACAAAAGATATTATTACTACAGCCAATACCGCTCCGCCAATAATAATGTGTTGCGGCTCAATTAAATCAATAAATGTTTTTGGCTCTGGGCTTGAATTAACGTTTGGCTCTGGGTTTGAATTAACGTTTGGTCCGTAAGGTGTATCATCTCCATAATTTATCGGCACTAAGTCTGCTAAGGCTTTTTGAGTGGACATTAATGAGAAAATACTAAAGACGAAAAAGGTTGTTAGAACTGTTTTTAATTTTTTCATAGTTATTATGATTAAATTATAAATTTATTTTGAGTTGACCTTTAAAATAATTATACAGAAATTTAAAACTAATAAGTAGCGAACTTGCTGAAATTATGATTATTATTAATGCAATCCATTGAGTACTTAAAAATGACTTAGCCCCCAAATAAACGGGAATGGCACCGATTATTAAGGCCAAAACTGTTAAACCAAAAGCGGTAGCTGATCTGCCTGGAAGCATATTTGATAATGCTGTTAAAGTTATCGGCATAGTAATTTGAAATAAGAATGCACCTATTATTGCAAGTATTGGTGATCCTTGAAAAAAAGAAAGCAAGGGAGCGGAAATTATTAGAGCAAAAATAGCAGTTTTTATCCAACCAAATTTATCAGCCAAAAAACCACCTAAAGCTTTTCCGGCGACTACTGCAATAGTTAGAGAAAACAGCAAGGCAATATTTGCTTTCCAGGCGAAAACAGCGGTCAGACCATATAATGCTCTTATTGATACGGATAGCAAGAGCAATAGTATTACCAATTCAAAATAATTTATTTTAGGTTTAGTTGATATTTTTTGATAATTAATCTCTGGAATTTTACTAAAAATAATAAATAGACATGAAGAAATAAGTAGTAATGCAAAAGGCCAAAAAATAAATGAGCCACTTTTGCCAATCAAAATTCCAATTGTCAGTCCTAACGCACCCGGCGCAACAAAAATTCCAGGAGCGGTTGCTTTTTGTGGATTGAAATTCAAACTAATGCTTCCTCCGCCAACATGAAAAAAAGCATTCCCTAGTCCAGATAGTATTATCACTAAAGCTGGAATGTTGAATAGGAAAAAAGAAGACAAAACCAAAGTACAACCAATAAATGCGCTTTCTTTAGGAACTTGATACTTATCCACTAACAATCCAAAAGGTGCTTGTAATCCAAAAGCAATTATATTGTAAGCCACAACAAAAATAAAAACATCACTTGCGTCATAACCATGATATAGCAATGTACTAAAAACAACTATCGCACAGCACAAATCTATAATTCCATGAATGATGCTATATCCTGATAATGTTATAATTTGATTCTTGTTCATATCTTAAAAAATAAAATAAAAATTTGTTCCAATAATTTTTGGCGATAGCCAAAAGAATTTAATTATTTCATCTAACGTTTGCGTATCATGCGCCGTGGAGCGAAGTGGAATAACATATATACGCTGTTAGGCGATATTGTGCTGATTTTTATTTCGCAAATTTAAAAGTAGTCAGAATTTGCTCAAAAGTATTTGTATTGTTTTCAGCTTTTTGTATATTTTCTTCTGATCCTACGCTACAAACAGCTCCCCTAGCAATTTGTATAGTAGTATTTTCATCTTTGGCAATATAAACATCTTTAGAACAACAACCCAAATCGCAAACAGATGTAACATAAGCTTGATTGGCGTTAATTTTTATTTCCTCTAAGGAAGGCTGAAAGGGCGAATTGCTATGATTTTTTCCTACCTTGTCTAGCACACTTTCAATACTCTGATCCATGATATAAACATCAAGATAAAAAAATTCAACACTAGTGTTGAAAGATATCTTTTTTACCACCTTCCAATCTTCCCAATATTTGGGTTCCCATTTGTTTTCTTCAGTATTTATATCGTCATAAGACGACTCTTGAGGGGTCCAGTCATTTGGATATTGCAGTTCAAAATTGTAATCTCTATTCTCATATGTCAGCCAGCCAGTATTCGTAATGACAGTATTGGCAGATTGTTGCCACCACCAAATACCCACTCCAATAATGATGATAATAATGACTAGGATAAATTTATTCATGTTTCTTTATTTAGGTTATATACTGGATAAAATCAGCACAACATCGCCTAACGTATCGGCTTATGCGAAGTGCGAACGTAGTGAGCATTTGGGAAACCGAAGTGCAACGAGGTTTCCGCATAAGCCGTGTTAAGTGAGCCGAGCGATAGCGAGAGTGCAGCGTGCCGACCGAACAGCGAAGATGTGAGGGAGAGTTGCCGGGCCAGGATTTTTACTATCCACTAATTTGTAAATATATTGTGTTCACACAACCATTGCAGGATTTATTAATATTTTCAATTGTTTCAAAAAATTCTTCACAAGAAACCTCTTGAAAAACACCATTTTTATTAAGCTCAAATTTGTTTCCACAAGGATCACAGCTGCTTTGGTAATGAGAAGCAAGGATCATTTCTCTTTTTTCCCCATATGTTTTGTAGAGTTCCTCGGGAGTATCTAAAAAGTCTTGTTTACTATATTTTCGCGAATCAAAATATCCAATTTCTGCAAAACCATCCATGCAATTGCCATGACACTCTATTTTACTTTTTTCTTTGCATATCTCTAAAACATTCCGAGACACATTTTTCGATATTGGTAATTGATTTTGATTGGCAAAAAAGAAATATATAATTGTAATAGAAGCTACTAATAAAATGGTGATTGTTGTGATTAGGATTTTCTTCTTCATAATATTGTAGTTATTTTGTATAGGTTAATAAAACTTTTGCAAAAATTTGTTATAGCCCCGCAATTTCATATAACGTATTGGGCTATACGAAGTTTTGACGAAGTCGAAATTTGGGCGAAAGCTGAAAGCCGTAGCCGTATAGCCCTTGTTAGACGACCCGAAGGGCAAAATCCGAAGGGTTTTAAGTGCGAGCGAGCCGTCATAAATTTTATTTTATTGTAAATTCTTTGATAATCTTTCCGTCTACAATAATTTGATACTTACCCTCTGGAACCTGCTTTTTTAATTCTCTATGAATGATTTTGCCTTCACATTCTTCAGTTGTTTCAACATATTCCTTTTGATCCCACACAAATGTTTCATGAATAAATTTATTCCGACAAGTAAGTGCATCGTTACAACCCCGACACCATTTCTCTAGGAAATCACAAAGTTGATAAACTGGTTTTAAAACCATTTTCCCATTCTCACAATATTGATCAAAACCCGAACCTATTTCTCCTATACAGGAATGTTTTAATTTTACCGACTCTTCATTAAATTTAATTATAGAGAAAGGCAAATCATCGGTGCAAATTTGAACATTATCATCTATCTTAAATGTTATACTTTCGCCTTTTTTGTATGTTTCTTCATTGGGGACATTTTCCGATGGTCGGTTACTCAAAATCCACAATACACCAATTAGAATAATTCCAATAATCAAAAATCCCATTAAGATCTTAATTTTTGAATCCATAATAATTTTCATCATAAATTATTTTAAAGCATATTCTATTTATAAATCAATCAGCTCGCTCGCATTTCGTCTAATATATCGCGATTATCTGAAGTTCTGCGTAGCAGAATTTTGGGATTTTTCGCAGGAAAATTCCAGATAATCGCTGTTAAGTCGTGTGAGGCATTTATGTCGAGAGCCTGCAAGGCGTCACCGAGCAAAGCGAAGGAGTTTTTTCTTCTGCGTTTAAAAAATTTAAATCTCTTATCTTGGGGTGGGGAGCGCGCTCTAATTTAATATGAAGTACATTTAAAGAATTTGAAGTCTTTCTCCACCATATTCCCTGAAGAAATATTTATGAAATTTTTATCATACTGATAAACATCTCTTGGCATAACGAAATATTCTCCAGGAGCCAAACTGATTTCATAATTCCCATTAGTAACCAGAGTTTTAGCACTAGATTCAATTAAGTTATCAAAATCACCATCTCCCAAAGTATCTAAATCACTTTTTAGAATAAAATAAATATCACCACTAAAATCAGAATAAGTTCTTTCTGGGCATCCAGTACAATCTTCATCTGCACAGACACAAGGCATACAATCCCCCTTACCATATTCAATGTTTCCCTTTGCTCCAGTATTTGAATCTTGAGAATTCTCGGAGCCATTTTCATTTTGAAGTTGGTTTTGCAGCTCTTTTACATTAGATTGCAATTGGCTATTTTGTTGCTGTAAATTTGTTATTTGATTTTTAAGATTTTGTATTTCTTGTGATGCAGATGTAGGACTTTTAATTGTATAGCCTATATAGAAAGAAGCTACAATTAAGATTACTCCAATTAAAATATATAATGTTTTGTTCATATAATAGTTTAATTTACTCAATCTTATAAAGGTTTCTAAAACTTCAATTAAGTTTGTAGTTAGCGCGCTTCTTTGCGTGGGAAATATATATTAGAGATTTAAATTTTTAGCAGAAGAAAAAATTCGACTTAACTCATTATTATACAAATTGATTTCGTATAATCACCTCAAATTTGTTTATTATACGAAATTGTGAAAGTTTTGAACCGTATAAAATTATGCCTTAATTATAGCTATTTTTGATTAATTAATCAAACTTAAAAAACCGGGGATTACCCGCTTTTGATAAATTAAATAAATTTTATATGAACTTTATTCCTCCTGCCAGCTTTCCCCCTGACGAACCAATAACTCATCAGCTTTCATAGGCTGGGCCATAATTTCTTTGACTACTTTTTCCATACGGGAAACCTGCGAGCCTTTAATTAAAATAATATCGCCTTTATGAATTCTGTCCTGAAGAAATCGCGCGGCTTGGTCAGCATAGTCAAAAGAAAAAATCTGCATCTCATGCATACCTCTTTTTAAAGCTTCCTTGGCTATAATCTTAGCCTTTTGACCCACCGTGATTAAAATATCAGCCACCCCGACTACTTTTTGACCAACCATAGCGTGTCCCTCTTGAGTAAATTCGCCCAGTTCAGCCATATCTCCCAAGGCAGCAAACTTTAAAAACCTTTTACTGCCACGAGGCAACTTTTTCATAGCTTTGGGTTTAACGGCCCGAGGCATATCCTGGCCCAAATTTATCTTACCCAAAACTTCTAAAGCAGCCAGAGAGGCCTTGGGCGAAGAATTATAACTGTCGTCAATAATTAAAGTGCCTTTAATGCCCGGCAATAAATTCATCCGTCCGGGAGGAGAGTGATATTCTTTTAAACGGTTAGCTATAGTCACCAGATTAAGACCATAGGCTAAACTAACAGCGGCCGCTACTAAAGCGGTATAGACTTGGTGCTCGCCGACTACTCCGGGTAAAAAGAAAGGAGCCGTGGAGCCGTTATATTTTATTTTAAAACTTAAACCCTTTATCTCGCTTCTTTTTAAACCATCTATCTTCTGCTCCTGCCCATAGCTTAGGTTTATTTCCGAAGCCTGTACCTCGGCTTCTTTTGACAAACCATAGGTAGAAACACTAGCTTTAGTTTTTTCTTTCATTGGTAAAACCAACTCGTCATCAGCGTTGATTAGAGCAAAACCGTCTGGCGGTAAATTTTTAATAATGGAAGATTTTTCTTTGGCAATATTTTTTAAAGTTTTAAAAAACTCAGTGTGAACCGGAGCCACCGCCGTAACTATTCCTACATTTAACGGTATAAACTGGGTTAAATATTCAATATCACCCGGTTTATCAGCCGCCATTTCTAAAACTAGTACTTTAGGATAAGGGTGATGCCAAAGCAATAATTTAAAGGCTTTAAAAAATACAGCCAGCCAGCCAAATACTGACCGGCCCGGAGAATGATAACCAATAATGGTTAAAGGTACTCCTATTTCATTATTGTAATTGCCCTGGCTCTGTCGCACGGAAAACTTGCCCGATAAGACGGTAAAAATAGCCTCTTTAGTTGAAGTTTTACCGACTGAGCCAGTAACTCCAATAACATCCGGCTCATATTTATTTAAAATACGCTTTGAAAAAAAACGCAGTTTTTTTTCTAATATTTTTTTTAGTAATCTTTTCATTTTTATTCAATATCCCGACTCGGGGGAATAGAAAAATAATTAAGTAAAAATTTTGACATCTCGCCAAAAAGCGGAGCCGCTGTACTGGCAGCCCATTCTACTGTACGCGGCCGGTCTACCTTAACCAACATAGCAAATTTTGGGTCTGAAGCTGGAGCAAAACCAGCAAAAGAGCCAATAGTATGATGTTCTTCATAACCGACCCCGTTTTTTTTTGGTACCTGAGATGTTCCTGTTTTGCCAGCTACAAAATAACCATCCACCCCAGCCCGTTTACCATGACCTTTTTCCACTACGTTAACCAACATAGCTGATAAAGTAGTGGCTGTTTTCGGGTCAATAACCTGCCTTATCTCTTCAGGCTGACTTTTAATTATCGAACCGTCCGGTTTTCTGATTTCATCAACTATATAAGGCTTCATTAATTTGCCCTTATTGGCAATAGCCGAAAAAGCATTAACTATTTGCAAGGGAGTAACCGTAATACCCTGACCAAAAGAAGCGGTAGCCGCGTAAATTTCCTTGTATTTTTTTAAATTATTAATACTGCCGCCCAGTTCAGTGTCCATTTTTAGGCCCGTTTTCTCACCAAAACCAAAATCTTTAACGTATTGATAAAAAAGCTTTTCTCCCACCTGGCGCATAGCATAAATAGCTCCGGTGTTTAAAGATTCTTCCAAAACTTGAGTCATAGTCTGCTCACCATGAGCTTTTAAATCAGAATTTTTAATGGTGTAAGGCCCGATTTTTTCTTCGCCGGTATCGGTGTAAGTGGTTTCTGGAGTCACCTTGCCCAAATCCAAAGCACTAGCCATGGTAAAGGCTTTAAAAACTGATCCGGGTTCGTAGGTATTGTAAATAGCCGGATTTTTATAAACTTCAATATTCTCCACTTGATTATAATTATTAGGGTCAAAGTCAGGATATCCGCACATAGCCAAAATTTTGCCTGTTTGAGGCTCCATAATAATCATAGTCCCGGAATCAGCTTTGTGCTTTTTTACCCATTTTTCTAATTTTTGGCAGGCTGTGTATTGAACCGTCTGATCAATAGTTAAAACCAGATCATCTCCATCCACGGCTTCTTTTATATCCATACCGCCAACCGTAATCCAGCGGCCACCCGCGTCTTTTTCGGTGTCTAAGTAACCCTGCTGGCCAGCCAGTTCCTGATTAAAATAACCTTCAATACCATATTGTCCCACCGGCTGATCAGAATCCTCTCTCTGGCCAACATAACCTAAAACATGAGAAGCAGTCTCATTTTCCGGATAATATCTTTGGGTTTCCTCCCGGGCCTCAATACCCTCAATTTCCAGAGATTTTACTTCTTCCCATTTTTCATCAGAGACAAAATGTTTAATCGGTTCAAATAAATCCTCTTTTTTAGAAAGCCTTTCTAAAATTACCTCCTCCTCCAAATCAAGTAACTGGCCTAATTTTTCCGCTGCTTTTTGGGGGCTCTTGATTTTCTCAGGCACGGCGTAAATAAAGTTTACTTTTTTATTAGTAGCTAAAGGAAAGATTTCTCCATCTTTTAAATAATTTTTAGCAAAAATACTGCCTCTCTCCGGCAAAAGTTTTTCATAAAGGCTATGTTGTCCTTTAGCTAAAGCATCATAAAAAGGATGCTGCAAAACCTGTATATTAAAAAGTTGTAAAATCAAAAAAAAGGCAAAAATAAAAACAATCACCGCTAAAAAATTTATACGGTCGTACTTTATTCTTTTGCCTCTTTTTATTTTTTTTCGCTTATTCCGATAGACCATAAAAAATTAAAATATTAAATTTTAGTTTACCGGAAATATTCTTTAAAAACAAGTTAATCTTTCAAAACCACAAAGGGAGCTTTCACTTCCAGATACTCCACTTTTTCTGCCAGCTCTAAGTCTAAGCCTTTTGAAGCCTGGGCAATAACCTCCATAGATTGCAGCTGAGCTGTTTTCATTTCCAGATTTTTATTTTCTTCTTTTAAATCCCCTACTCTTTTTTCTAGTTCTTTTATTTCAAAGCCTCGGATAGAAACATTATTAATCACTGCCAGATAGGCCAAGCCAGTAATAATCAAACATAAAAATAAAGCCACACTCAGCTTTTGGCGGCTGATTTTTAGCTTACTTAAAAAGCTCGGTTTAGCCAGACGAGATCTTCTCTGACTTTGGAATTTCTGGGAAAATTTTGTCATTTTTATTTTTCTCTTTATTTATTTTTTCTATATTTTTTCAGCTATCCTTAATTTAGCACTGCGGCTTTTAGGGTTTTTCTTGATTTCTTCTTCAGAAGCTCTAACTGGCTTTTTAGTTATAATCTTTAGGCTTTTTTCATGGCCACAGCGACAAACCGGAAATTCCGGCGGGCAAATACATTTTTTTGCCTCTTTTTTAAAAAAGTTTTTAACTATTCGGTCTTCCAGTGAATGAAAAGAAATTACGCCCAGTCTACCTCCTTTTTCCAAAATTTCTAAAGTTTGGGGTAGAGCTTTTTTAAGATTATCCAACTCGTCATTAACTTCAAGGCGCAGAGCTTGAAAAACCTTAGTAGCCGGATGTATTTTATCTTTTCTTTTTATAAAAGGTTCTTTTTTATTTATATTATATTTATCTTTGTAGGTATTAATTATTGCCTGTACTAAATTTTTTGTTGTTTTAAACTTTTTCTTTTTTCTTTTTTTTACAATTTCTCTGGCTATAGGAACAGCTAACTTTTCCTCACCAAATTTTTTGAACACCTCAGATAATTTTCTTTGAGAGTAATGGTTTAATATTCCGGCGGCTGTTTTTTCGGTTTCGGCCGGATTATAGCGCATATCTAGTGGCCCATCAGTTTGAAAAGAATATCCTCTAGATTTATCCTCGAGTGTAATTGATGAGAAACCAAGGTCGAGTAAAATAGCATTAATTGTAAGTAGATTAAACTGTTCATTTTTTATTTTTTTTATTTGTTTATAATTGGCCTGGATTAAGTTAATTCTTTTTTTGTATTTTTTCAGGTTCTCCCTGGCTATTTTCAGGGCTTTTTTATCCCAGTCCAAACCAATCAGCTTTCCTTTCGGAGCTATTCTAGCCAAAATATGCCGCGCGTGCCCCCCGCCACCGACTGTTAAATCAATGACATTATCACCTGATTTTAAATCAAGGTATCTTATAACCTCGTTTTTTAAAACCGGTATATGCACAAAATGAAATAATTTAATTTAAAAGTATTTTAAACGCCTAATCCTTCTAAAGCCTCGGCGATATCGCTGGATTGTTTTTCTGTATTGGTTTTATATTTATTCCAGGCTAACTTATCCCAAACTTCAATGCGATTATAGAGACCGGCTACTACCACCTGCTTTTTTATGCCGGCGTATTTTCTTAAGTAATCTGGTAAAAGCACTCGCCCCTGCTTATCCACTCCCACTTCCATAGCTCCGGCCAGCATTAAACGAGCAAAGGCCCGAGTGTTAGCTTTAGATATAGGTAAAGAAGCTAACTTATCAGCTAAAGCTTGCCACTCTTTTTTTGTATATATAAAAAGACACTTGTCCAATCCCCTGGTCACTACTGCTCCCTTAGATAAATCACTCCGGAATTTTTTGGGAATGGCCAGACGGCCTTTTTGATCAGTTGAATGATAATATTCGCCAATAAACATTTTATTTGTGGAAAAAATAAAGTTTTAATAATTTAAGTGAAAAGTGTTGTTCGCTAAGGCTTATCCACAGAAATGATTACTTATCCCCACATTTATCCACTTTTCACCTCTCATTTCCATTTTACCCCACAATAGTTTATTTGTCAACCACAATACTTTTCCACATATATGTCAATCCCCCACTTTTATAAAGGTGAGGGGTGTAAGCAAGTAGTTATTATTAGAAAACTTCTGTTTTAAAGTAAAATTAAAAAGCGCAGACCAAAAAAGCCTGGGCTATATTATATTTTTATATTTTCTTATTTTAATAAAACCCCAGTTACCCCTTTCAAACATTACATTTTTTTTAAAAAAAAGATCTTATATTCCTAAGCAAAAAAAATTACTAACAATAGCCTTTTAGCATTTGGGGTCTGAGAATTTTATTCAAGATACAAAAAAACAAGAAACAATAATACGAACAATAATAAAATTTCAAGTTTCAATTATCAAATAGGTTTTAATTATTAAAGTTTGAAAAATTGATAATTGGAATTTTTTTGTTACTTGTTTCTTGTCTCTTGTTTCTTAAATATTCTGGCCACAGAAAGAACCTAATAATTACCCCTGTAATTCTTTTTCCTGCCCAACACTAGTCTCGGGTCCGTGTCCGGGTAATATTCTGGTCTCTTTCGGTAGAGTAAAAATTTTCTTTTTTATACCCTGCCAGAGAACTTTTTCACTGGAGCCTGGCAGATCTGTCCTCCCAACTGTCCCAGCAAACAAGGTGTCACCGGAAAATAAAATCTTTTCTTTAGTTAAATAAAAAGAAACCCCACCCGGCGAATGCCCTGGTGTTGAAATAACTTTAAAAATCATTAAGCCCACTTTTATAATATCACCATCTTCTAAATATTCATCCGGCTTAAAATTATCCACTTCATAACCCATGCCTGAACCGCCCCATTCATATGAGCCTTTAATCAAGGGTATTTCTTTAGCAGCCATGGCAATTTTAGCTCCGGTAGTTTCTTTGATTTCCGGCACAAATGAAACATGATCAAAATGAGCGTGAGTAACCAAAATATATTTAACCTCCAGTTGATTATCTTTAAGATAAAATATTAACTCTTCCTCGGGATAGCCTGGGTCAATAATCGCTGCTTTTTTGTTCTTATCATTTATTACAAAACAATTATTCTGCAAGGGTCCTAAAATAAAGGGTTTTATTTCAACCATGGTTTTTTCGGTTTAGTAATATTCGGTTTTTTATCATAAAAAGGTTTAACAAAATTATTTTTCTTTAATTTTTTGTTTTCCGACTTTTTGATCAAATCCTTGATACTCTTAAATTCATCTTTTTTAAATCCAACTACTGCAATATTTAAACTCAAAGCCAGAGCATTAGCCACTCCGATGCCAATACGCAAAGAAGTAAAAGGCCCTGGTCCAGTGACTACAATTATTTTTTTAATCTTCTTTAATTGCTTTTTCGCTTTTTTTAAAACTTTTTTAATTAATGGAATAAGTTTTTCTGATTCATGAAAACTAGTTTCTAAACTTTCTTTAATAATATTTTTATTATCACCAATAGCCACGATTATTTTATTCCTATTGGCTGTGTTGATAATTAAATTCATTTAATTAATCCAACTTGTTTTAATCCTTTTTTAGTAATTGACACTGTTTTATATTTTAGAATATCTTTTGGCTGGACCCATTTGTATTCATCAGCTTCCCAATCTGTTTTTATTTTACCTGATTTGGCCTGACAAAGAAAGGTATGAATACGCCAGTCCTTATCATACTTTTTATCATCAAATCGATAAGGTGCGGCTTTTTTTATTATTTTAATTTTATCTTTATTTAAGTTAAGCTCTTCTTTAATTTCCCGGAAAACAGCCTTTCTTGGCGATTCTTGGTCATCCACATAACCACCAACCCCAAACCATAAACCCTGATAAGTGCCCAATTTCTGGCTTCTTTTTAAAAGTAAAATTCGTCCGTCCTCTCTTTTAATAAATACGGTCACTACCTCATCAATTCTCTTTTTAAGATATCTGTCTGTCCACCTAAAAAAGTGTTTTATCACCTGATTGTGGTATTTAGCCGCTTTAAAACCATGATCCGCTCCTTTAATTATTTTAAAATCTGTAATATCAAAATCAAAGGTTTTATTCAATTCTTTACCCTCTTTTAAAGGCACTGAATTATCTTTTTCCGCGTGAATTAATAGAATTGGCTTTTTTATTCTAGCAGCTTTTCTTCTTATTCTATGTTTTAAAAAATCCTTAAAAAATTTGTCCCCGACCTTAAAAACCAAACCGACTGAATCAGTATACTTAAAAAAACTCATTTTATTAAGAAATTTTTTTTTCTTTTTAGTGTTTAATAAATTCCTTTCAAAATAAAAACGGTCAGTCACCGGCGAAAGCAAGATTAAACAATGAATATCCCAATCATTAGCCACTAAAATACTGGCTGCACCGCCCAGAGAATGCCCGGCTATAGCTATTCTTTTGACGCCTTGGTTGGCCACGTAATTATAAACCCTTTTATAGTCAGACAAGGCTTTAGATAAAGTAAAATCAATAAACTTCTCCTGACTCTGGCCATGAGCGTACATATCAAAAGCCACTAATTGATAGTCCTTTTTAGGAAACAAAGAAAAAAACCTGGGATACCAGTGCTCTTCTTTGTGTCCGGTAAAGCCGTGGCAATAAATCACAGTCGGTATCTTAGGATCTATTTTATTATCTTTAGAATACAAAACACAGGGAATTCTCTGACTTTTTTTACTTGACCGCCGTAGTCCATACGAAGGCGGTTTTTTTATAAAAAATTCTTTTCTCATAAATACTTTTTAAACCACCTAAAAAATCTTTCAAATATGTCCTCTCTTAAATCCGTTTTATGATAGCCATGGTCAGTCGGTGTACCAAAAATATTTTTTTCTTGCGCTGAAAGATTTTTATATAATATTTTTGAATCTTTTTTTGCTTCCGAAATAATAGAATCTTTTTCTGCATAATGCACCAGAGTGGGTATATTAATTTTCTTAGCTAAATTGAAAAGATTATATTTTTCAAAATCTTCGACAAATTTATATTTTAGACCGGGAAAATTTTTATCTTCTCCCCGAATTACCCCTTTATCTTGCCATTTATTTAAATTTTCCGGTAAAAATTCCGGATGGCCCGCCCCAATTTTTTTATAATTAGTTACTGGTACTGATAATACTAAAGATTTCAAATGATTGTTATTTTGTGAACTATAAATAATAGCCTCATAAGCAGAACCGGATGTAGCCATTAGACCGATTCTATTAATATCAACTTGATTATTATTCAAAAGAAAATTAACCGATGACTTCAAATCATTAGCTCCCTGGGAAACAGTGTATTGACTATAATCCCCCTGACTTTCCCCATGACCCGAGCGATCAAAGGCAAGAACTGCAAATCCTTTTTTTAAGGCAAAATCTGCGGCTAGCCTTGCTATCCCCTTTCTCCCTCCTTGATATCCGTGCATTACAATAATTACCGGCGGTTTATTAATATTCTTTGGCAGATATAAATCACCGACTAGTTTTTGATTTAAATTATTCTTAAATAAAACTTCTTTTCTCATAATACTTTATTTATAACCACATATTGTGTTTCTGGTATTTTGATAATTTTTAATTGGCCGTTTTTTTCCGATAATTTTTTTAGATTACCTTTATCTTTTTCTTTTTCATAGTGAGCTATTGTTTTTACTGGCAAAATTCCCAGGCCTTCCTCTACCCTGGCTCGGCCATGAGTATAATAATACTGACTTAAAACATAAGCTCCAGCTGATGAACCAGCCACTACTTTTCCTTTAATTAATTGCTTAAAATCTTTTATTTTTTTCAGATTTTCTTTTAAACACTTCATCTCCAAGCCGCCAATAATAAAAACCACCTCGGCTTTTTTAATTTGCTGACGTAGAATTGAAGATTTTTCACTAGCTAAATCTAATTCAACTTTTTTATTATCTTTAAGATTTCTCTGGAACTTTTTTTTATCACGTAAAACTCCACTTTGCCATTTATCTCTTTGTCTGGCAAAAGGAATTTCCAGCCCTTTTACCGGTGATTTTAAGCCCTTGACTATTTCGTTAAAATAATTTTGGTTATGAACATTTTTTACTTTTGTTTCCCCACCATGGAAAATAAACTTTGTCATATAATTAAATTAATTTATCTTAATCACTAAATATCTAGATATCTTCCGCCAGAGCCTGCCTGTGGCAGACAAGGCGGATCACCCGAAGGGTGACAATCCCTCAATATCTGATAAAGAGCCACTCCAGCCGCCACGGCCACGTTTAATGACTTTTTCTGACCTCTCATTGGTATTTCCAGTATTTGGTCAGCTAACTCTAATATCTCGGCCGGTAATCCCCTTTTTTCATGGCCAATAAGCAAGGCTAGAGGGAATTTGGGCTTAAATTTATATATATTTTTACCTTGAGATTTAGTTTCTAAGGCTATGATTTTAAAGCCTTGCTTTTTTAAGTCTTTAATATAAGAATTAATATCTTCTGTTTTTTCAAAAGGTACATTTTCCTCAGCTCCTAAAGCTACTTTGCTGATTTTTTGGCACGGCGGTGAGCCCGTATAACCGGATAAAATAATTTTATCCACTCCGGCACCATCGGCGGTTCTAAAAAGAGAACCGACATTATGAAGTGAGCGGATATTGTGAGCTATTAAGTATAATTTATTTTTATTTTTAGCTGGCATCAATCTTATCCACTAAAACTATCTTTTTACCCTCTAAAATATTAAATAAAAATTTGTCTGTTAAATTATTTCTGTATTCAAATTCTTTATTAGTCATAATAGTGTAATGAAGAGGGTGGTCAATTTTCTTTTGAAATTTTTTAACCAGACTTTTTAATTTTTTACGGTTAATACTGCCGACAATTAAAATATCAGTAATGTTATTTTCCTGCCCGGCAAAAAAACCAGTTAAGATAAGCAGTTTTATCCGTCCGGATTTTTGTATTTTTTTGATAAAACTTTTTTCCATAAAAATCTGAGACTTAAAAACCATAGACTTTAATTCCGGAAAAATGACATGCTCAGAATTAACCTGATAGTATTTTTTCTGTCCCTGACCGGAAGAGTTGATTAAATCTACTGATTCTAAGTTATTCAACTCACGCCGCACTGAATTTATATGCTCTTTTATTTTGCGAGAAATTTCACGAATAAAATAAGACTCCTCTTCATTGAGCATAAAAAGTTTTATCAACTTGACTCTGGTTCTTGAACTAAATAATTGTTCAAGCATATTTTAGACCCCTTATCAATTATTTATATATATAGTATAATATATTTAGTAAAAAGCAGCAAATAATAAGTCTAAATTATGTCAAAAGCTAAAGCCGAAGTTGACCAATTACTAATTTATGATCCGGATAAATCCCGGAGTACTACTCATATTTTCTTATCACGCCCCACTCCTTTGGAAGAAAAAAATCTGGGACGCCTCTTTGTTATATGTGAAATTGATTCTGAAGAAAAAATAAACCAGGAGATCATAAATATTATTCAGCAAGAACTAAAGAATCATTTTTATTATTCTGAGGAGACAAATGTTGAGGCCGCTTTTGAAAATGCTTTGTCGAAAACTAATCAAGCTCTGCACCATATTATTTCCGAAGGCATCACTAACTGGTTGGATAAGTTTAATATTATTATTGCTGTTATTCACGGTACCAGAATATATTTAGCTCATATCGGCCGTATTCATGCTTTTTTAATTCACCGCGATAAAATTATTGATATCATTACCAAAACTTCACAACCACGGGCAAAAATAAATCCTTTAAAAATATTTTCCAATATCATTGAAGGTAATGTTAATCCCGGAGATCAGCTTCTTTTCTGCACTACCTCTCTTCTTGATTATTTCTCGCAGGAAAAATTAAAAAGAGTGATTTCTAATACTTTACCTTCTGACTCAACAAAAGAACTGGAAAAAATTCTTCTTGAAGCCAATGCGGCCACTTCTTTTGGCGCTATTGTCTCCAAGCTGGTACCAACCCCGGAAAAACTGCCCGAGCAGAAAGATATATCTCGTCGTCCTTCCGATACAGCTCTTTCCTCTTCATATACCCCACCTCAGGCTTCTATGCAGGATTTGAGAAGTCAAGAAGAAAAAACTTCAGAGTATCTTTCACCCTCAGTTTTTCCTAAATTCTTTAAATCAATAAAAAAAAGTTTTTCCGTCTTAGGTAGTATTTACCGTAAAAAAGTGCTAAAAAAAGGGCCTAAAAGATCTTTGCCGGATTCTTCATACTACTCTCCTGAAAAAAAGATAAAAAAACCCAAGCCAGGTAAAAATTATTTAAAAAATATTTTTAATTACCTATCAAAAGGTATAAAATGGCTAGCTCAGGGATTAGCCAGTCTTTTCTGGGCTTTGTTTAATCTTTTTAGAAAACCTAAAACTATTAAAAATAAACTCAAAGAAATTCCAGAAAAAACTGAGAGTAAAATTCACAGCGGCATTTTCCGTTTTCGCCGTCTTCCCAAAAAAGCTCAGAAAACTCTGATCATTGCCTTGATAATACTTTTTATTTTTGCCACTAGTATAGTTTACCTGGGCTGGCAGAATGACAATAAATTATCAGCCGAAAGAGAAGCCGAAATAATCAGGCAAATCCAAGACTTAACCTTTGAGGCTGGAGCTGCTTTAAGCTATGAAGATGAGCGAGGAGCTAAAGAACTTCTTGGTCAGGCTCGTGACTTGTTGGCCCAGCTGCCTAATAAATCCAAGGAAGAAAAGGCCACTTATTCTGAATTAGAAACCGGAATTGAAAAAGAATACCAAAAAACACTTCACGTGGTTAATGTGGATAATCCTATACTAAAAAAAGATTTTTCTGAATTAGAAAATTATTCTCCGGTCAGCTCTCTGGTTCAAGCTGGAGACTTTGCCTATTTAATTAATGCTAATAATAATATTTACGAAATTGATTTAACCCGCAACGAAGTAATTACCATTGAAAATAACTTAACGGATATTGGTCAGTTTCAAAAAATGGTCCAGGAAACTACCTCCACGGTCCTACTCTATGATAATAATCCAGGTATGGTTGAGCTTAATAAAAATACCGGGGTACTGACACCTTTAACTATTGATTTTCCGCAAGAAAATATGAATGTACAAGATTTAGCTGTTTACCGCTCACGCTTTTATTATCTAGATAGTCAGTCAAACCAAATTTATCGCCACCAACGCGGCACAGTTGGCTTTGGTCCGAGCACGGCTTGGATCAGAGATCCGGATTTAAATATACAAGACGGGGTTTCTCTGGTTATTGACGGCTCAATATATTTACTAAAATCAAACGGCCAATTGCTTGAACTCTTTCAGGGCTATGAACAAGATTTCTCGTTAGATATTATTGACCCAGCTTTATCTTCAGCTGAGAAAGTCTGGACCAGTGAAGACTCAAATTATATTTATATTTTAGATAATCAAAATAAAAGATTGGTTCAGTTTGATAAACAAGGTAACCTAGTTAACCAATATTTTTCTGACCAATTTAATGACTTAAAAGATTTTTCGGTTGACGAAGATAATAGTAAAGCCTTCCTCCTGGCCAGCTCTAAACTATTTGAAATTACTATAAATCTATAAATTAAAAGATTTCTCCACTCATCGTTCCCTCCTCAGTGGAAATGGTGTTAAAATAAATAATCCATTTCGAGCGAAGTCGCACTAAGCACGACGCAGTCGAGAAATCATTATTTAAAAATTAAAAAAAAGCACCTCTAGTTTAGAAGTGCTTTTTTGTATAAATCTTTTTTATTTAAGATTAACCTTAGCGCCGGCTTCTTCTAGCTCTTTCTTTAATTTCTCGGCCTCTTCCTTGGGTAATGCTTCTTTAATTACCTGCGGTGCTTTATCAACAACACCCTTGGCCTCTTTAAGACCTTTTTCAGTAACTGCTCTGACTACTTTAATCACACTAATTTTGTTTGAACCGGCTTCTACTAATTCTACGTCAAATTCTGACTTTTCTTCGCCAGCTCCCCCTTCTTCTCCGCCAGCAGCGGCTCCGCCAGCCACAGCCACAGGAGCGGCCGCACTAACGTCAAATTTTTCTTCCAGAATTTTGACTAACTCTGAAAGATCAAGCACTGACATTTTTTCAATTTCTTCCACGATTTTTTTGAACTTAGCCGGCACCTCAACATCTTTAGCTTCTTTTTTTTCTTCAGTCTTTTTTTCTTCTTTAGTTTCCTCTTTGGATTCTTCGGAAATAGATTTCTTTTCTTCTACCATAATTATTTTTCCTTTATTAATTTTATTAATTATTATTTATATTAAACTTTACTTTCTTGGACGGCCTTGAGGGCGTAAACTAATTTATTAAGAGAGCCCTTTAAAGTATTGACTAGTCCGGTAATCGGGTATTTAATAAGATAAACCGTCTTAAACATCAGCTCTTCCTGGCTCGGTAATTTAGCCAGTTCCAAAACCTTTTCCTTGCCAATGAAATTATCTTCAAAAACTCCGCCCAAAAATTCAATTTCTTCATGTTCTTTTTTAAACTCATACATCAACTTAGCCGGCATCACTTCATCTTCCAGACCAAAAGCTAAAGCTACTGGGCCCGGCACTTTTTCCCAATCAATATCAATATCTGATTCTTTAAAGGCTTTTTTTAGCAAAGTACGCTTAGCAATATAGTATTCCACTTGATTATCCCGCAAGGATTCCCTTAATTTATTAACCTCATTGACTCCCACCCCCGTATAATCAATAAAAACCAGGGTTTTCATTTCTGACAAACTTTTCTTAATTTTTTTTAAATCTTTTTCTTTTTTTGCCTTAGTTTTAGCCATATTTTTAAGATTAAAAATAGATCTGTGTTACCACAGACCATTTTTACACGACAAACAAGGATTTCCCCTCATTTTTTGTTTACCTCGGCCGGATATTGAGTCGCGCTTGTCGAGCTTAGCTCAACTGAAGCGACACCGACGATCTGTGGCAAATATTTTAGGTTATCCTTAGTATAGCAGATTGAATTTAGATGTCAAGAAGATATAATAAAAAGGAGGGAACCTTTAAGATTCCCTCATAATTTTTTAATACTTTTACAAAGAAAAACTTTCTTCATTATGATCCTCACAACCCAATAAATCCGCAATACGGCTTTTAAAATTTCTCCTATTTATTTCGTTAAATGTATCGTCAGAGACCCAATCTGCTCTTTTACCCGGCATATCCAAAAAATGAGTATTAAATTTTTCCTCTCTATTTTTTCTATTCAGAGCTTTCCGGCATTCAGGGCAGACTAATCTAGTTATGCCAGCCCTTCCCGGTTCAAATTTCTTACCACAAGATACACAAGTACCGTAACATTTATTACATACGGCATACTTTATTTTTCTATGAGAAATAATTGTAATATCCTCTGTTTTACCAGAAAAATCTTTTCCACAAATTAAACAATGCATGAAGCTACCTCCTTAAATAAAATGAACAAATTAAATAAAACTATCTATGATAATTTATTAACATAAATTTTTATCTCTGTCAAAAAAATTAATTACTAAAACACCCGCATTTCTTTTTCTTTAAAATTTCTTTTTGTTCCTTTTTAGTATTTATAAAAACATCCTGCCGGGTCTTACCCTTAGCTAATTTTTTATTCAAGGGCGAGGCTTCCTGGTAGCCTCTTTTTTTCATTTCTTTTAATATTTTTTCGTGGCGATTAAACAACGCCTTGAGTTTGCCTCGCCATCTTAAGGTTTCCGGATGATGAGAATAGCCTTTTTTATTTTTAGTCAAAATAGTCCAAATAGCATGAAGCTCCCGGTGCTCGCCCAGCAAATGCTGGCGGCATAAATATTTTGGGTCAATATCCCAGATACGCATAGAATGTTTAATGGATAAAATTGTTAAATTGATTTTGCTTGTTAAAGTCGCTTAGAGACTAGTCAAAATTAAAACCTAAAGACGCTTTGAACACCTTCAACGCCTTCAACGACTTCTACATTCCCTACACTGGCCTTAAAGTACCAGCAAAAACCTGCCAGGCTAAAAGTGTCTTGGCCACCAGGCTTAAAATAATATAAACTTTCTCGCCAAAAAGATAATCTCTCCATTTACCAGTTTTTTTGTACTGTAAAATCATATTAATGGCAAAAATATTAAAGAAAATAAAGATAGAAAAGAAAATCCAGTAGACAAAAGTCGGCGCCTTGTTATCCCCTTCGCCGGCACTGAATAAATAAATGGCTATAGCTATCCAGGGAATAGCGCCGGCTAGACAGCCAAAGATATAAGAAAGCCAATTGGTTTTTTTTGTGGTTTGATTATGCACTTCCATGACCCAGCCAAAAAGAATCATCATAACGTTCAAAAAGAAAATTAAAATTAAAGCCACACCATCATAAATACCAACTAACATAGAAATAACCACAATCATTAAAGACGCTGAAAAAGAATACTCAATCCAACGGGCCGGATTTATCCCCTTCTTTAAATTTCTAACATACCACTTATAAAAAACCGTGGATACTAATAAATGAGCCAGAGCTGACAAAAACAAAAATCCAGCCACCAGTGGCCCAATTTCTAAAGTAAATTCGGTCTTTAAAACAGGGGCCAGTTTACTAGTGGCTTGATTCATTTCCACAAAACTGGAAGTTACTGGTAAAGCAAAATCAGAAGATAAAATCAGCATTAAAACCCCTTGAACCGCGTGAAAAAAGAACATGACTAAGTTAAAAATTCTTAGATTTTTAAACTTCCGTCTTTGGCCGTCGTCAATTAAGGCCTCGCTCTGAGTTTTAATGTTTTCCATAAATTTGTATTTAGTTAATTAAATTTAACAGACTAAACTAAGACTCCAGAGAAAAAATATTGAGCCAAAAACCAGTATTAAACAAAAGTAAAAAATAAATAAATATCTTAAATTTTTATGAGTGGTTTTTTCTTTTTTATTAAAGTAAAATATAAAAAACAAATCTACCAATAAAACTACCGCCAATAAACAAAACATAGTTATGTTTACTGCTTTTCTGGCCGGACAAGCTATATCAAGCGGCGGAATAATTATACTAACCAGAAATAAAACAATATTTATTATATGAAGAAATTTTATCATTATTTAATGATCGTTCCTTTATATTTTTTACCGGATAAATAATTTTTCAAATTTTTTAAATTAGTCCCTTTGATAATAATTACTTTTATTTTATGCTTTTTAGCCAACTTAGAAGCTTCCGGGTCAAAGGGTGTGGAAAGACGCGGTGACCACTGAGTGCCGATAATCTTTAAATAATCAGACCAGGAAATTTCTTTGAGGGGGCGGGCTGTTTTATATTTATCCGGATCTTTATCATAAACATAATCTTTATCAAAAAGATTGATCACAGTTTTGGCTTTAAACTGCTTGGCCAATAAAACCGTGTCTTTATCCGAAGAGCAGCCCGGGCGCCAGCCAGAGCCAATAATAATTTTCTTATTTGTTTTTACTTTTTTAGTTGGATTAGTAATAACTTTTTTAAAAGCAGAGTCCGAAAAAATAACCCGAATAAATTCCGCGTTCATTTTAGTAGCCGCGATACCCAGCCAATCAAGGTCAATATCTTTAATTTTAGCAATTTTTTTAGCCGCCTGATTATAAACTCTTCCGGTATTCCCTCCTCCCGTAACAATAACAAATCGATGGCCTTTTTTGACTAAAGATAAAATCATTTTCCTGAATTTTTTAAGAAAAGTGATATTGATTTTATCCGGCACAATTATTGAACCACCGAGTGAAATAATATGAGTTTTTTTTGTTTTCATATGTTATAATAATAACATATAAATAATAATAAAAAAATATGTTTAAAATTGGACACAGAGGCGCCGCCGGTTACGCTCCGGAAAACACTTTAGCCTCTTTTCAAAAAGCACTTGACCTAAAAGTTGATATGATAGAGCTGGATGTTTATCAATGTCACAGCGAAGAATTAGTTGTTATGCATGATGATAAAGTTGACCGAACCACAAATGGCCATGGTTATGTCTGGGAAAAAACTTTAAAAGAATTAAAAAAGCTGGAGGCCGTAGCCGGTGAAAAAATTCCTACCTTAAGACAAGTCCTTGATTTAATTGATAAAAAAGTACCCGTTAATATTGAACTTAAAGAAGAAAACACAGCCCAATCAGTTGCCCAAATAATCAATCAATACAAAAATAAAGGCTGGAGTGATGAAGATTTTATAATTAGTTCATTTAATCATATTGAACTGCAAAAAATTAAAAAACTTCAGCCAAAAATTAAAATTGGCGCTCTTCTCTGCGGCATGCCGGCTGACTACGCTACTTTGGCCGAGAAAATGGGAACTTATTCGATTAATCCAAACTTGGAATTTATTAACCAGGAATTTGTTGATGACGCTCATGCGCGAGGCTTAAAAATATTTGTCTGGACAGTAAATGATAAAGATGATATCGAGAGAATGAAAAACTTGGGAGTCGACGGACTTTTTTCTAATTATCCGGATCGGTTTTAAAAAGAGTGCTTTTCTCAAATAGAAAAAACCCGCTCAAAGATTGAGCGGGTTTGCTTTTGCGTAAAAAAATGGCTACTTATAGAGGCCTTTGATCGCCCCCCAGCTTGAATCATCGGTGCTGATCGGGTCGCAGTAAATCTTTGCCTGGATGCAGCAGATGTCAAAAAACTCGCCGGAATTGGCTGCGCACAAGAAGGGCGGATAATCCGCCGGCTGATTGGGCTGGCCGGTTTGCCAAACCAGCATGGCGTTGGTAATGGCGTACTCGATAGCACAGCCGCAGTCGTCAAAAATCCCGGTAAAGAGAATATTGGAAGTGACACCGATCATTTCGCCACCAACATAGCTCACCCGGGTTGAAACATTGAAGTAACTGATATCCCCCTGGTAATCCATTAAACCGCTGCCGAATGTTTCGCCGTCCAGCCAGAACCGGCCTTCATTGTAGTCGGTAACGTAATCTATCCAGCCGGTGCCATTTTCATCAATATCACGGGCCGTTTCTACGGCTCCCTCACTGATCATTCCCCAGACTTTCCATTGCCCGGCCAGAGTTGTTCCGTTCCAGGACATGGCGTTGATTGTGTTGCCGGCCTGTCCAGGATTGCCCGAGCACCAGGCTTCGGAAGCCCGGCCGCCGAGTATGGTCTCATCAGTGGTGGTGTAGATCCCGTCATTGGGCGGATAGAGACAATCGGCCGAAACCGAACAAGCGAAAAGAAGGACAAACATGATAATCGCAGTAGTTTTCATCAAAAAAACCTCCCCTTAGGTAAGTTTAAAAAGAACCATCTAACTAATTAACCAAAAATTAAGATTTTCCTCCTTTCTTGCTTTTTTTTGATTAACTACAATAATTACACTATCAATATAAAATAAACCAAAAATCAGTTTATGTCAAGGCTATATTTAATATTAATCCAAATACCGGGCCTTGTTTTCGGCGTGTTCTTCACCGGTGCGTGACCAGACTGTTTCCCCGTCTTCCGGGTGCAAGTAATAGTAATACTCATTATCAACAGGATATATGGCCGCTTTGATGGATTCAATGGAAGGATTACAAATTGGACCCGGTGGCAAGCCCTGGTATTTATATGTATTATAGCGTGAGTCAACTTCTAAGTCAGAATAGGTTGGCTGTCTTTCAGATTTGCCAGTGGCATAATTAACGGTAGCGTCTGACTGAAGCGGCATACCCATCTCCATCCGTCGGTAAAAAAGATCGGCTGCCATCTGCTTATCCTCATATTTTTCCAACTCTTTTTCTAATATTGAAGCTAGGGTAACAATCTCAAAAATAGTTTTGTCCTGATTTTCTACTTCTACTCTTAAATCACTGGTTAATTTATCACCAAAATTATCCAGCATTTTTTTAATAATATCTTTGGCCTCAGAATCTTTATAAATACGGTAAGTATCCGGGTAAAGATAACCTTCTAAATCTACTGATTCATCTTTATCACTTAAAAAATCATAACTTTCATCTGGTAATATCTCCTGGGAATTAGTTACTCCGGCGGCTGTTAAAAAATCATCTTTGGCCACAATCTCATTTTCTGCCAGATAATCAGCAATTTCCTGGTTATTCCATCCCTCTAAAATTTTAATAGTTCTTTCGTTGGAAAGTAATTTTCCCTGACTTAAGACCTGTACTATATCTTTAACCGTCATACTAGTAGAAAGTTTATAAGTACCGGCCTGTAGTTTGGAAGCCACACCTTCAATAAAAGCATATATTTTAAAAGCGGTTACATTATTAATTAAATGCTTGGCTTCTAAAACCTCGGCAATGGTTGAGAGACCTTCGCCTTTTTTAATAATTATTTCTTTTTCTAAATTTTCATCTGAGGCTGGCGTGGAAATTAAATTAACAAAATAAAAAATCACTAGCACCAAAACTAATACTAGAGAGATAGAAATATAATAAATTTTTTTACGAGGTGACATTTATAAATATTTATTCTTATTTTGTTTTTTCAACCTGGCCACGATTTTTTTAACCTTTTGCGCCTGGTCCAGAGGACAAACTAAAATAGCATCACTGGTATTAATAATTATCATATCCTCGACTCCGGCCGTGGCAATGAGTTGCTGGGATAAATTATAAACCATGGTACCTTTGGTGTCCACGCCGATATGATTACCTCGGATAACATTTTCGCCCGGGTTTTTTGATAGTATTTCCTTGACACTACGCCAGCTGCCAACATCAATCCAGCCAAAAGAAGCCGGAATAACCAGCATCTTTTTTATTTTTTCCATCAAGCCAAAGTCTATAGAAATATTTTTCATCTTTTTAAATTCTTTTTCTAATGTAGACTTTTCTTTTTTGGTGCCCCGGGCTTTTTGAATTTTCATTAAAGACTGGTAATGGGCCGGTAAATGTTTTTTAAATAAATTTAATAAATGCTCCACCCGCCAGCAAAACATAGCCGGATTCCAGAGGTAATGGCCTTTTTTAATGTATTGCTTGGCTTTTTTATGATCCGGTTTTTCAACAAATCTATCTCCTTGATAAATTTTATATTTTCCGATCTTATCTTTAAGAGAAGAAAATTTAATATAACCATAGCCGGTTTCCGGATACTCCGGCTTAAGGCCGATTAATACGGTTTGGTTTGGATATTTTTGAACTGCTTTTTCGGCTGTTTTTAAAACTCTAATATATTCAGCTTCTTTATCAATATAATGATCAGCGTTAGCCATAACCATTATTTCTTCCGGGTTTTTTTTATGCAAAATACAAGCGGCTAGACCAATAGCAGCCGCCGTGTTTTTAGCCTGGGGTTCTAATATATACTGGGATTTTTTTAAAGCTGGAATTTGTTTTTTTACTTCCTGATAATAATCTTGACCAGTAGAAATATAAATACTATTCAAATTCAAACCTTTTTTCAGACGCTTAAAGGTTTTTTGCAGCAATGTTTCTTGACCCAAAATCTTCTGGGACTGCTTGGGACTTTTTTTACGGCTGACCGGCCAGAGCCTGGTACCGCCGCCGCCGGCCAATATAATTACTTTCATAATTTAAATTGTTTAGACTCTATTAAAAAGAGAATAAATATTAGTGAGATTAGTGATTGATAAATTCGTGGTTTTTATTCTTCTTCAATCAAAGGCACAAACTGAAAGCCAGGATATTTTTCTTCTTTAAAATTATTCTTGGTTTTCTTAGTCAAAAGAATCATCTCCTGACTGCCCTGCCCCACAGGTATCACTAAACGACCGCCAATCTCTAGTTGTTCTTTCAGAGATTCAGGAATTTTTTTCTGGGCGGCCGCGGCTACCTGAATACAATTAAAGGGAGCAAATTCAGCCAAACCCCGAGTGCCGTCCCCGCAAAATAATTCAATATTAGAAAAGCCGTATTTTTTCAAATTATTCTCGCCAAAAGTTTTTAGCTGGGGAATTCTTTCTACTGCATAAACCTTACCCTCTTCACCGACTATATAAGCCAATAAGGCACTGCTCCAGGCTGAACCCGAACCAACATCCATAATCCTATCCCCTTCTTGGGGCTGCAGTAACTCTAGCATAAAAGCCACGGTTAGGGGTTGAGAAATAGTCTGACCGTAATTTATTGACATGGGAATATCCTCTTCATAATCATCCTTAAATTCTTCCAGCATAAAATCAGCCCGATTGATCTCTGTAAAAGCTTTAATAATTCGCGGGGTTTTCAGTATCCCCTCTCTTTTTAATTTTTCGACTAAATGTTTCATAAGTTTTGTTTATCTATATTTATAATTTACCTTATTTTACCTTTTGAAGCAAGCGAAAGTCTGTATAATGAATCAAGAGATTTATGGGGTTAAGTTTTATACTGGCGGATAAATCTTTTTTAAAATTTCGCCACATAAATGTTGCGCCAGGAAATAATATTATTCTAATCTCTCTGGCGCCGGATTTATCCGGCGATTTGAATCTGGAGATAAATCTCCAGCTACGCGGATGAAGAGGTTTGTTTTCGCAAAAGCAAGGACTTATCTCTGCGTTTAAATAAAGCTGCGTAGATAGGAATCCCTATTCCCGCTATATATTAAATATTCAAATATTATGCTTTTGTTTAAATTTATTTTTAATATTAATGAACCAGGCCTAGAGGCGAGCCATGACCTGCCTCTACCTAGTATAAAACAAACTGTCAAGGAAGCCCTTAAAATTACCCGAGAAGCGCGGATCTCCTGATCCGCGCCACCTTATTCGGTTGGATCAGGAGATCCAACCTTCTCGAGTCACTCGACCTTGAGCTTAGTAAATATATTGCCAGAACAGGTCTGGAGACCAGTTCTTCTCGCGATAAAATAATAGCGTCTTTTAAAAAAGCTTTAAAAGTCCGGAAGATTATAAATATTCTAGTTTTAAAAATTATTATTTAAATGATTCTTTAATGAAGACAGATTAATAATTTTAGAGAATTTAGCTTTTTGAAAATTATTTTAGTATTTATAATAAAAAGAGCTCGCCTCTACCCGAATTATTCTAAACTTTGAAGTAGGCAAAAGATTTATCTCCGTCTAGCCTTCTTGCCATTAAATTTTTATTAAGAGAGTAAATGGTGTGAGACTATAATGGATTTGGGATTGACTTTTCTCCAAATCTATGCTATACTTACTGCATAGTAAAGATACTAAAAACAAAAACAAAAATATAGAAAATACTACCCCCCATTATCATGAGTACAGCATACGGGAGGTCATAAACAAAAAAGTATAATCAAAATTTAGTGTCTTGGCTAGAAAAATTTGTTTTCCTATAAGGGTCTATAAAAATTGTGTTTTTGTCAAAAAACGCTTTTTTTTATTATCACCTTTTTTGCCAAAATAAAAACAAAAATGAAAAACAAATACAAGGAGGTGGAAGTAGTACCTTTTTTAATGGCTGAAAATAAAGGCGGCCATTTTCGTCTAAAGACTCCCGGGAACCGATTTAAAGAATTAAAACATCCCTTCCATCTTTTTAAAAAAATTCATCTAGCCAAATGTTTGAGCAGCCTGCTTCTGGCTACTCTTTTACTTCTTCCTTTTGTTTCTTTTGGTCAAGGTATTGACAGCCAGACCATTATTAATCTGACTAACCAAGAACGGCTTAATCATAATTTACCCCAGCTTAAACTTAATTCCAATCTCACCCAGGCGGCCGTTGCCAAGGCCAAGGATATGCTAGCCGATGATTACTTTGCCCATTTCGCACCTGACGGGAAAAAACCCTGGGATTTTATTCACTCATCCGGTTACGACTATAAATTTGCCGGTGAAAATTTGGCTATGGATTTTTCTTCCGCTTCCGGGGCCATGCAAGGCTGGATGGCTTCGCCCACTCACCGAGAAAATATTTTAAGTTCTGATTATGATGAAATTGGCGTGGCTGTACTTAATGGAAAACTGCAGGGACACTCAACCATTTTAATTGTCCAGATGTTTGGCCATCAGGATAAGGCTATTTCAAGTCCTCCGGTTGTTGCCACAGCCAGCACGACTGAATCAACAATTACTCACCAAGAAGAAACCCCGGAACCCAAACCGGCTCCAGCTGTTCAAGTTGAAAAACAAGAAGAAAATAAAAAACCGGAAAATAATCAAAGCGATACTCAAACAAAAGAAGAAGATAAAAAAGTAATTGCTTTAGAAAATAACCAGCCACCAGTTGAAAATAAAGAGAGCAAAAATTCTGTCCCTGAAGTCAAGCCACAAGATCAGCAAAAGATGAATTCACCTGAACCAGCAAAACTTACTACTAATAAAAATCTTCACATAACTAATTACTTCTTTTTTCCGGACCCAGTTAATCTAAATCAATACAATCTTTTTGTAGCTGCTTCTCCAGCCACTGAAAGACTGGTTCTGATCAAAAACAACCAGACCATTCGTTTTCACTACTTTAAAAATAATCTTTTTATAAAACAGAACCAAAACCAATTTCTGCCTCATAATTTTAAAAATTATCAAGCGCTTACTTTTGAAGACCGCTCTTACAACAGTCAAAATGTAAAATTAGCTTATAATTATAATCAAAATACCCGCTTGGCTATCAACAGTCAGGTTAAAGGAGTAAAAGACGTTAAACACAGCTCAAAAATCCTTTCTTTATTGATAATACTATTTTTAGCCGAAATTGCTATCATGACTCCTAAGCTCTGGCATATTTGGCACCATGAGCAGCATCTTATTAAAAAGAAAAAAGTTGATTCATTTCTTTCTTTTCTGTTTTTTATTTTAACTTTAATCGTGCCCTATATGTAATAGAGTTATCCACAAGTCTAATATATTTCAGATAAAAGTAATCAAATTCCCATCCAAAGGGGCCGTTTTATTAAGAAATATGGAACGGCTCCTTTTTACTTGACAAATTATGAGAAATGAACTAAGATAAAAAAACTTAAATAGCTCTTTTTTCTACATATTAGGAGGGAAAACATATATTAATCGCTCTTTGGTACACAATTTCATACGCTCTTTTATAAAACCTATCAGGAGGAAAGGTTTAAAACCAACAAAAAGTAAATAAAAGGTCTAAAAAAGGAGAGAGGATCAAAAAAGAGGAGAGAAAAAGGTCTTATTTTATGCATTTTTAAAAATTATTTGCTTTCTGTTGGTTTTTTTGTTAGATTAGCAAAATTTTGGAGCTCAATAAATTTCATTAATAAAAAATGAGCGAACAAAATTTGGCTAATCTAACAATCCCGTCCGAGCTCTGAGCTTGTAGAAGAGCGAGTGACGGGATCTACTCTACAATTTTCAAGCCGAAATACTCTCAAATAGTTAAAAAGAGGCGCTGAAAAATTGGCTAATCTAACAATTGACGCTTTAGTGTCATCCCGAGTAATGCGAGGAACCTAATCAAAACAACAATCAACTTAATATACTAAATTAACCAAATTAACTTAAATTAAAAGGAGAATAAACAATGGTAAAAATCAATTTATTACCAAAAAAATCTATCAAAACCAAGCTTGTCAAAAGTCTTAACATTTTTCTAATGTTAGCCTTATTATTAAATATGTCTATGGTAGGAGCCCTGATACAGCCAAGCCAGGCTAGGGCAATTCAATTAGATGAACCTAAAGGACATTATGAATGGAATTTTGTAGGAGTTGCCGACGACGATACTAACCAAACTTGGACTTATCGAATCGATGAAATTGATAAAGCCCAGCAAGTTAGTCACGTTTCACTAAAAGTTTGCGAAGATGTAAAAAACCATCTGATTAGCACATCACCTAACGGCGGTGAGTGGATTAAGTATGACGGTTCTATTTATGACGGTTCTATTAATGTTAATAATGTTATTCAATGGGATATTTCTGAACTTAGCTTTACCGAAGAGGGTTCAAATGAAACTCAAATAGTTAGTTTTACAATTAACACAATCTTTGGAACTGACCAAACCGGCGCTCACGGCTATGTAAAATATGCTAATAAAAATGATAACAGAGTAATGCCTGGACCAGATTGTTTGGGTGATTTTTGTCAATTAGAAATCAAAAAAACAGTTGATAAACCAACTGCTCTTCCAGGTGATACTTTGCTTTATACTCTTAATTTTAATAACGCTGGAAAAACTAATTGTACCGGCGGTGGAGTAAGAGTTGATGATTATATTCCTGCTTTAACTACTTACGCTAATTGGCATGATCAAAGCGAAAATGTTAATTTCGGATATTCAAGTGAAAAATTCGGAGCTAATAATCCTGGCTTTGACGGATCACTTCTAAGCTGGAATGCCGGTACTCTAACACCGGGCGAAACCGGTTGGGTAAAATTTAAAGTTACAGTAGATGAGCTACCAATATGTTCAGATGAAACAATTTACAACTACGGCACAATTTATGCTGACCAACTGCCAAACGGTTTAGATTCTAAGATTGTAGAAACTACTGTTACTACACCATGCAATGGAACACTTACTGTTAACAAAGTATTAGTGCCTAGTAATGACACAGGATTATTTAACTTGATGATCGACGGTGTAGTAGCTGGTACAGGAACAAACGTTGGTAATGGAGGAACAACTGGTGCTCAAACTGTAAGTGTTGGAAATTATGTTGTCTCAGAAAATGCTGGTACTAACACCGACCTTTCAAATTATACATCAGTAATTTCTGGTGATTGCGATGCTCAGGGAAATGTAACAGTTGGTAACAGTGAGAATAAGGTTTGCACAATCACTAATACCAGAAACACAGCAGAATTTATCGTTTATAAAAATGTTGACGAAAACGGCGACGGCGACCTTGATGACCCCGAAGATATTATCGGAGCCACAAATTGGAGCTGGAATATTCAAAATGGTGAACAAGATATTACTACTGGTTCCAGCCGAACTTTAGAAACTGGTTTATATACCATTTCTGAAAAACAAAAAAATGATTATCATGTCACTGATTTAACCTGCAATGATCAATCTTATGGAGCAGTTGAATCAAGACAGATTGATTTAACCACCGACGGCATCGTCTGCACTTTTACCAACACCCGCGATACCGGTAAAATTAAAGTAAACAAAAAAGTAGATGCTGACGGCGACGGAATATTTGAAGGCGACAACACGAAAGCAAATAACCTTAACTTCCAATGGGGTTTTGAAGGTGAAACTCTTGATAAATTAATGGGTAGCGAAGAATCTGTTGTTACCGGTAATTACAATATCACGGAAAATAATGTTGATGATTATCACTTTGCCGGCTGGTATGTAAACGGCTCTATTTATACCTGTGAAACTACTGAGTACAGAACACTGCCAGCTAAACTGGGTGTGACCACTGACGGGATTGAAATCACCCTTTGCAATGCCCGCAACACAGCCGACTTAACTTTAATTAAACAAGTAGATAATTCTAATGGCGGCACGGCCCAAGCTATTGACTGGAAACTTAAAGCCACCAGTGAAGATCTTTCCACAATTGAAGGAAATGGCTTGGCTCATGGTGAGGTTCTAACCGGCACTTATACCCTTTCTGAATCAAGTGAAATTGAAGGTTATACCGCCTCTAAATGGATTTGTAATAATAAAACTTTAGAAGGCAATGAAATTACCCTGGAAAAAGATGATGATGTTACCTGCACCATTACCAACACAGCCAACGCCAGTAAAATCACCGGCTATAAATTCGAAGATATTAATGGTAACCATGTTTGGGATAATGATGAACCGGCTTTAGATGATTGGGAAATTAAATTATATTCTGCTTGTTCAGAAAACTTTGATGATTATAATTTAGCAGGCGATGACTATAGTAAGGATAATAAAATTGGTCTTTCAGACTTTGGCGCCTTTGCTAGCCAGAAAGTTGATTTAAATGGTGATGGTAATTTAGATAATTATGACACTAAATGTTTTGAAAAGGTCTATCAAAATACTCCTGAGAATATGCCTACAGAAAATCCGGTTTTAGACACTACCACTACTAACGCTAATGGCTATTATGAATTTGATAACCTATCCGCCGGCAGTTATATCTTAGAAGAGACCCTTAAACCCGGCTGGACTCAGACTTTAGCTCCGAGTGTTATTACTTTAGGCATCAATGATAAAAGTACTGGTAATGACTTTGGTAATTTCCAAAACATAGATGTCACCGTCTGTAAATATATTGATAAAAACGGTGACGGTAATATAGAAAATGATTCAGTCTACAATCAAGGCTGGAATGTTTATCTTAATGAACAAGAAAAAACGACCAATGAAAACGGTTGTGTTACTTATATCGATATTGGTCCAGGTAGTTATAATATAACCGAAGAAACTAAAGAAGGCTGGACCCAAACCTACCCTTTGACAGGTAGTTATAACTTTGAAGCTGTTTCTGGAGTAGATGTAAAAGATGGTGATTTTGACTTTGGTAACTTTGAAAACGCCAGCATAACTGCTTACAAATATATTGATGCCGATGGATCATGGAAAACAGATAATGATCGAACTCCTAAACCCGGCTGGACTGTTCAGCTCTGGCAAGGTGAAGTTCAAGTTGGTGATAATCAAGTAACTGGCGCCGATGGCTCCTATACTTGGACTAATCTTGAACCAGGCACTTATACAGTTAAAGAAATTCTAAACAGTGATTTTATGGCCATAACCGGCACTGAATATGAGGTTGAGGTTAAATCCGGCCAACCCCATGAAGTTATCTTCGGTAACTTTAAATTGGGACTAATTTCTGGTTATAAATTTGAAGATGTTAATAATAATTCTGAGTGGGATGAAGGTGAAGAGGCTCTCCAGGGCTGGGAAATTTGTTTGGATGAAAATACTTGTACTACTACAAATGAAAACGGCTATTATGAATTTACTGACCTGGAAGCCGGTCAATATAATTTAACTGAAACCACGCAAGAAGGTTGGAGACAAACTATGGCTCCGGCTGCTATTACTATTGCCTCTGGTATAGTTAGTAGAAATAATAACTTTGGTAACCAAAAATTGATCTACGAAATTGGTCTAGATAAAATTGACAGTAAAGACCCAGTGGCTCCGGGTAAAGACTTTACCTATACCCTAACTTGGTCTGTTGGCGGTAATGATTCCGTTAATAATTTAACTTTAGTAGATAACCTGCCTAGCGAAGTCAGCTTTGTCTCCGCTTCTGAGACTTATACTTATGACCAAGCTAATCATACAGTCAGTTGGAACTTGGATACTAAAAACCCAGGTGATACGGGCACGCTTGACATTACGGTTACTGCTAATGAAGGCTTAGTCAATAATACTGTGATTAATAACACAGCCGTGCTCGACTCTGATGAAACTGATGAAACCACAGCTGATGAAGAGACCACTATTGTGTCTGGCCCAATCCTTGGTATAGAAAAATCAGTTGACTTAACTTTTGCCAATCCGGGCAATGTGGCTACTTACACAGTTAATATCTCAAATACTGGTAATGAAACCGCTTATAACGTTATACTTGAAGACACTCTTCCGGACGGCTTTACTTTTGTCAGCACTGGCCTGGCCACACACACTTGGGAACTTGGCGATTTAACACCGGGCGAGAACTTTAATTTGAACTATCAAGTAGCAGTTGGCAAGGTTGAAGCTGGCTTCTATGATAACCTGGCTGAAACCTGGGCTGACAACCATGAAAAAATTGACGATTCCGTTACTCTTGAGGTTAGAATACCAGCTGTTTTAAGCGAAGAAGCCAAACCGGTTCTGAATATTGAAAAAGAAGTTGACCAGGAATTTGTTAATCCTAATTCTCTGGTTAATTACACAGTTACTGTCACTAACACTGGCGAAGCCACAGCTTATGACGTAGTTTTAACTGACACATTACCAGCAGGCTTTACTTTTACTTATGATGACAGCGCGGTCAGAATTTGGACCTTAGGCAACATGGCTCCGGGTAGTGAAATAGTGATTAATTATGAAGTCAAGGTAGGAGCTGACGTTCAGGCTAACACTTATGACAACTTAGCCGTGGTTACTGCTGTTAATCATAAAGATATTTCAGACACGGCTCCCCTAGAAGTCAGGAAAGGCGTGGTGCTGGGCTTAGCTGAAGCGGGTATGAATCTCTATAATTTCATCTATATCTTATTAACCTTATTTACGGCTGCTGGCGGTATGCAAATTTACCGGCTTAGAAAAAGACAGGATATCAGTATAAAATAACCATTAAAATAAAAATACTTATGAAAAAACTGCTATTCACTATCTTAATTTCTTGTCTGGCTATTATTCCGCTTACCAGTCAAGCCCAGGAAGAACACGGAGGGATTGATCAGGTCAAACTGGTTAATATTCCGGCGGAAATAAAGGCTGGAGAAACTATTAATCTAACCTTAAAAGCTCAGGATAAGCAGAAAAATACCTGGGATATTTCTGAATTTGCTATTTTTATTACTGAAGATCCACGCGGTTCTATTGAAGATAATGTTTATCAAGCTGGCAAGGCCGGTTCCTGGCTAATTGAAGCCAAATACGGTAACTTTGCCGCGCAAGACGAAATTGAGGTAATTTCCGGAGAAGTTAACTCTATTGTGGTTAATCCCAACTCTATGCCGGAAGTAATTAATCTTAATCAAAGCCAAAAATTTGAAGCCAAAGTTTTTGATGTCATGGGCAATACTATTGAAAATCCTGAACTTACCTTCTCTCATGAAGGAAACTTGGGCGAAATAAACCAGGAAGGTGTATTTGTGCCTAAAGACACTGGCTTGGGTCAAATTATGGCCACTAGTAGTAATATTTCTGAAAGCGTAAAAATTGAAGTCAAAGAAGAAACCCTGCTGCCACCGGTAGCCGAAGAAAATGTAAATAATAACACTAATCAAGCCGCTCAAACAGAAGAAGTCTCAGAATCAGAGGAACAAGAAACTGAGCCTGAAGGTGAAGTAGCCGGAGTTAGTGAAGAAGCTCAAGCCCAGGAAGAGGAAGAAAGCCCTTCCGATGAATGTACTCCCCTGGCCTGGTCCTGGTGGCTGATTATTCTCATTATTTATATTGGCGTTTTAATTGGTTATTACTTCCTAGTCAAAAAATCAAAAAATAAATGGTGGTGGCTTTTCCCCTTAGTCTTAACTGTAGCTGCTTTCTGGATTTATTTTGAATATTCCTGTCAGACTAACGGCTGGTGGCCCTGGGTAGCAATCATTATGGCTATACTGGTCACACTGTTTAGGCCTAAGAAATTCTTTGAAGAGCCTAAAGAACCAACATTCTAAGTTAAAATAGATATACCATACAAAAATCCCTTTCATCACTTGAGAGGGATTTTTGGTTATTTATAAAGATAACCTAGCGCAGGCACAAAAGACCTGCGCTAGATTTTTAATTATTAAAAATTGCGTCACAAGATAAATCCCGTGTCAGAAAAGTTATAAACAATTTAGAGCCCGGCACAACATTCATGTGGCGACATTTTAAAAAGATTACTCCGCCAGTATAAACCAATTAGCAAAAAAGAGGGTTTTAGGCCGAGCCGCTAGTTTGGTTATTAGGCTGAGTCAATGTTTTTCTATTCCAAACCCACTACCAAAACCTTACTAGCTGCTATAACCATAACCAATTAGCAAAACATAAATCGCCGGATAAATCCGGCGCCAGAGAGATAAATCTTTTGCCTAAGCGATGAGAAAAATTCTTCTCTTCTCTTTTTTTCCCTGCCTCCCATAGACCCAACGCCACTCTCCGTGCCTGCGTTGGGATTCTTAATTAGAACAAAGACCAAATCAAAAAGCCAAGCACTATCATAAAAAGCCTGGCTCTCTAAATCCAAACCTTTCTCTTAATAAATAATTATTTAGGTAATTTTTTAATTAATCAAAAAATATATTAAAATAATTATTCCCAAAACAAAGCGGTAATAAGCAAATACTTTTAAAGAATGAGTTTTTAAAAATTTTAATAAAAAACGAATAACCAAATATCCGGCTATAACCGCCACTAGAAAAGCTAATATCATTAATACCCATTCATGAGTTAATAAATCAGATGATAATAAGCGGCCGCTTCTTTTAACCACGGCCCCTAAAGTAACTGGGATAGCTAAAAGAAAAGCAAACCGAGCCGCTTGATCTCTTTTTAATTTTTGGGAAAGACCGCCTAGTATAGCAATGCCGCTGCGAGAAGTGCCGGGAATAAGAGCCAAAACTTGAAAAAATCCGATAATTAGGGCCGATTTAAAGGAGCTTTCAGATAATAATTTTATTTTTTTTGTTCTTTTTTCAAATAAAATAAACAAATAACCGACTAAGATAAGCATCAATCCTACCAAAAGCGGCGAGCGCAAGGAATTTTCTACAATCTCTTCCAGAAAAAAACCAAAGACTAAAGCTGGTAAGGTGCCAATTAATATCATCCAGGCAATAAGCTGATTTGGTTTCTCTTTAACCTGCCATTTTAACAGACTATTGAAAAAAGCGCCGATATATTTTATAATATCTTTATAGAAATAAATGAGCAGGGCTACTAAAGTGCCGGCGTGAAGCATGACATCAAAACTAAGAGAACTAACAAAATCAAAATCAAATATCTGATGCATAATAACCAGGTGTCCGGAAGAAGAAACCGGTATAAATTCGGTCAAACCCTGCACCAATCCGTAAATAATTGAGTAAATATAATCCATTTATGGTTTATCCTAAATTATTAATTATCCCTCTGATTGTCGGCATTATTACTTTTGCCATTAAAATATTAATCCGAGGTTTGAAAGCTAATTTCAATCTTGACATTACCTTTGATTATGGGGGCATGCCTTCAGTCCACACCGCTTTTGTTACCTCTCTCTGTACAATTATCGGTATAGCTGAAGGAATTTTCAGTCCAATTTTCGCCGTAACCGTAATTTTTTCATTAATCATTATTAGAGATGCTTTAGGTATGCGGCAGATTATCAGTTTCCAATCAATTGCCTTGCTAAGAATTATAGCAAAATATCCCAAAAAAGAAAGGCAGTTATTTCCAAAAAGACTAGAAAAGCATATTGGCCATACTTTAGCTGAAGTTATTGTCGGCTTTATTCTTGGAATTGTCTTAGCTTATATGTTTTACTTAATTATTCCTTAAAATAATTAAAATAAAAAAACCTGCTTAAATAGCTTAGCCGGTTTTTTTTATTTCTGGCAATTAGAACAAAAATAAGTGCCGCGCCCGGCCTGTTTAATACTTTTTATCTCAGCCTGGCATTTTTTACATTTTTCGCCCCGTCGTCCATAAACATACAACATTTTTTCAAAATCCCCTTCTTTTCCCTCGGCATTAATATAAGCGTCAGCTGAAGTACCGCCATATTTAAGGGATTTTTTTAAAACTTTTTTAACAGCTTTAAATATTTTTTCTGATTCTTTTTTAGTTAAAGTGCCAGCCCGCCGGCTTGGTCTAATACCAGCTAAAAAACAGGCTTCAGAAGCGTAAATATTACCAATACCGGCAATCAGCCTTGGATCCATTAAAAGCGGCTTAATCGGCTTATTTTTTCTTTTTTTTAGTATTTCTCTAAAGTTTTTTAGTCTAAAATCTGAAGATAAAGGCTCCGGGCCAAAATCAAGTCTTTTTAACTCTTTTTCTAATTCAGTCTTATTAAATAACTTTAAATAACCAAACTTTCTCATATCATTAAAGTAAAGCTTGGTCTGATCAGTAAAATAAAAAATTACCCGGGTGTATTTATTATGCTGGTCATTTTTTTTATGATAAACCAATTGGCCGGTAATTTTTAAATGCACTATCATAAACAAATCACTATCAAAGCCAATAATTAAAATTTTAGCCCGTCTTTTGACTGATTTTATTTTTCTCCCTTTTAATTTATTTTTAAAATTTTTGTTAGAAGAACCAACCGGCTTGGCATCTAAAATATCAATACGGCTAATCTTTTGGCCGATTATTTTCTTTTCCAGTCCCCTCTTGATAGTTTCTACTTCTGGTAGCTCCGGCATTTACTTAAGTCCTCCAATGGGAAAAATATAATAAGCTTTTTGGCTAGGTTCAAAATCTAAAAAATCTGACATTTGATCATCATGCAAAGCTCCTACTGAAACCGTACCTAAATTTAAAGCCGATACTTGCAGATAAATATTCTGCCCCACAGGCCCGGCTTCTAAAGCGACATACTGCTCTGCTCTCTCCCGGTACTTTTCAGCCGTCCGACTGACTACCCCCGTGACCACTATATTTAAAGGTGCTTTTCTAATCCATTGTTGATCTAGACTAATTTCTGAAAGTTCGGACAAAAAATCACCTTCTTTTATTTTTTCTAAAGTGTGATTTGGCGTTTGGTAATGATAAATACCAGCCGCATAATTTTCAAACTTTCCCACTACATAAAGTTCTATAGGGTATAAAGCTCCGGCTGAAGGAGCCGTGCGGCTGCCTTTTTCATTAGTCCCATTAGCGGCCCAGAGAATTTGGGATAAATCTTTTAAACTTATTTCTTGATCAGAATATTCTCGCACCGAACTACGCTTATTAATAGCTGCTTCCAGAGAAACTTCTGAATCCTTTCTTGGTTCAGGTAATTTAATTGTTTCTTTATTACTTAGATTCATATTTTTATTCTCATCTTTTAATACTTCATCCTGATTAAGCCATAAATAAATAAAACCAATTATTATTACTATTAAAATTATTAGCCATATAATCAAATTCCTAGACATATTATAATTTTTTAATTTCTTTTAAAAGCTCTTTTAATATATCTTTTTCTTTAACTGTTTTGATAACTTTTCCTCGGCGAAAAATTATACCTGTTTTTTTACCACCGGCTACTCCAATATCGGCTTCCCTGGCTTCGCCCGGGCCGTTGACCGCGCAGCCCATAACAGCTACTGTTATTTCTTTTTTAATATCTTTAAGAGCTTTTTCAACCTGATTGACTAACTTAGGTAAATCTATTTGGGTACGGCCGCAAGTGGGGCAAGAAATTATTTCCACTCCTTTTTTTCTCAGCTTCAATGATTTTAATATTTCCCAGCCGACTCGGACCTCTTCAGCTGAATCTCCAGTCAAGGAAACTCGGATAGTATCCCCTATTCCCTGGGCTAATAAAGCACCGATACCAATTGAAGATTTAATAATACCAACACTAGGCGGACCGGCCTCAGTCACTCCCAAATGAAGCGGGTAACTAATTTTTCTGGCTATCATTTCATAGGCCTTGATTGTATGAGCCACATTAGTAGATTTAATAGAAACCACCATATTTCTAAAATTCATTTTTTCTAGAAGTTTAATATTTTTTAAAGCTGAATCAACCAGGCCTTGAGGCGTAACCCGCATTTTGTATTTTTTTAAAACATCTTGCTCAAGCGAACCTGAATTTACCCCCACCCGAATCGGTATTTTTTTATTTTGGCAAGCCTTAACCACTTTCCTTAAATTTTCCAGACTGCCTATATTACCCGGGTTAATTCTAATTTTATCGGCTCCCTGTTTGACTGATTCAATAGCTAAGCGATAATCAAAATGAATATCAGCCACTAAAGGAATATTTATTTGCTTTTTTATTTTTTTAATGGCCCGAGCCGCTTTCATATCCAAAACCGCCACCCGGATAATTTCACAGCCCATTTTTTCCAGCTCTTTAATTTGCTTGACAGTGGCTTTAATATCGCGAGTATCCGTGTTGCACATTGACTGGACTAAAACCGGATTGTTTCCGCCTATCTTTTTATGACCTATTTTTATTACTTTGGTTTTATACATTTATATAATTTGTAATTTTTTTAGCGATTTATACAATTCATTATAACTTTTATAGTGAATGGTGACAAAACCTAGTTTTTTGGCGGATTTTAAATTTTCTAAATAATCATCAATATAAACCGTTTCTTCTGGCTTAATATTATATTTTTTTAATTTCTTTATTAAAATTTTATATATCCTTTCTTTTGGCTTGGCTACTCCAAAATGATAAGAAGCCAGATGAATATCAAACAATGAATAAAAAGAATTTTTCTGAAAGGAGTAATTATCCCATTCCCGGCCCTCGTTATTTAATAAACCAAGAACATAATTATTCTTTAATTTTTTTATTAATTTTACCACCAGCTTTCTTGGCCTTCTCGCACGCCGGGCCATTTTTTTTAATATTTTCAGGTCAAGTTTCTTTCCTAATTTTTTGTTTCCTTGTTGCCAAAATTCAGTTTCAGATATTTTTCCTCTCTTAAAAAGCTGCCAGGCTTTCTGGCGTGAGTAACTCTGATAAATACTATCAAATGGTAAATTATAATATTCGGCAATTCTTTTGGACCAGTTCTTGTGGTTTTCATTAAGAATCACCCCGACGTTATCAAAAATCACTGCTTTATATTTCATATTATTTTATTTTAACATAAAAGAAGCGAGAATTGAATTCTCGCTTCATACTTCCCAGACCTACTGATTTAAAAACCAGTCAGCTAAAGCTTCAAGGGGCTGGAGATGTTGGGAATAAAAAAGGTTAGCAATGGTATTAACATCAATTACATAACCCTCAACAAACTCGACATTAAAAAAAACTAAGCCGAAATCCTGGGCTATTTTACCTACGATTTTCTTTTCTTCGGCAAAGCCAGATAAATCAGTGATTAGTTCTCTGTTTCTTTTCTTAGTCTGCAGAGCATCTTCTTTCCAACGAGCCCAAATCAGGCCATCCACGTAATAAATAGTAAGAATTTTTTTCTTTGGATTAGCAATACAGGACTCGACAAAAATCGGACTATTAAGGGAATGGATGCCCGTCCTCGGACAAAGAAAAGTCTGATGCTCTTTCAAAGTCTTGCAAACCACCATCTTTCCTAAATGCTCAGGAATTTTAGAAGAACAACCGTGATAAAAATTTGGAATTTGATATCCCTTTTGAGAAAGGATCTGGCTGCGCCGTAAATAATCAGTAAACAACTCAATGTTTTCAGTCGAATTTACGACCCTAATGCCAATTGACTCAATATTTCTCAGATAGCTGATCAGCCAGGTCAGCTGGGAAAAATTATAATAAGTCACCAGAACAAAATCAGGTCTGAATTCCCATTTCCTTAAATCATAAGGAAAATTTTCCAATAGCTCTTTTTGGCTATCGGGCCTGACTACTTGGATGCCTTTCCTTAAAAATACCCACTTCAGTATTTGGGTTTCAAGAAAATTATCAATATCAATTAATAGAACCTTCAGCTTTTTCATTTTTTCCTCCAAAAAATAAATTGTAAAGAGCGGTTAAATTATCATCATAGATTATCAAAATAAAATAAACTAGTCAAATTAAAAAAAGGGCTCCAAATCTGGAGCCCGAATAAGTAACAAAGATCTAAATTTATCCTCCTCTTTTTTAGGCCACATACTGCACCGAAAATATACCAGAAATTCCTCTAAGATGGACTAGTTGCTCTTCATCGATGCCTCGGACGATTACCCCAAAGGGGCCTTTAGTGCATTCCAGTTTCTGATCATCTCGCAGTTTGCCGGCCAGTTCTTTCTCAATACAATTTATAACGCTCTCGCATTTGTCACAAGGCACTATGAATTGAAAACCCGGCATAAATCCCTCCCTTCTTTCAATTTAAGAAAATAAGGTATCAATATAATATTGCCTAATAATTAAATTCTAAACTAAAAATATAATTTTTTCAACTAAAAAACCTACCCTTTTTATATTAGGTAGCAAAGTCCCTTAAGATGTTAAGTACTGGCCTTGCTAAATTACGATTAAGGTAGGTTTTTTACAAAAATTTTAGAGATCTTGAGGTTTAACAGTGCTTCTTTTGTTAGCTTGTGTACGTTCACAAGCATCATTTAATAAGGAAGCTACTTTTTGATCTAAAGCATCAATTAATTCGCCAGAAGTATGACAGCCTTTAGCTTTAATAGCTTCTTTAACTTTTGAACCAACTACGAGATTTGCCATGATGACACCTCCTTTCTTTGCTTATATTAGCTAATTATTAATGTTTTCAATAATGTGGATAATCCCTACTTTAGGGCTATTTAATGATATTCTACCATAAAACCGCCTAAAAAGGCAAAATTAAGGCTTTAAACAAATGATAATTAATTTTTTTATAAATTCAACTCTCTTAAAACTTTTCTTAAATCAGAAATAATATAATCCGGTTTAATTTCCTAATATTTCCTAACCACTTTAGTCGCGTATGATTGAATTTGTGAGTAAGGTATTTTTTTGCTAAGGATTACTACAGTACGCCACTGAAATGGCTAAGAAATACTATAAAGAAATACTATAAGATATTTCCTAGCGACTTTAGTCGCGTTGTCCTGAATATAATTATAAAGTATAAACCTTGCTTGCGAAATAGCAGTACGCCACTGAAGTGGCTAAGAAATACTATAAGATATTTCATCATAAATTTATTCACATCTAACTTTAAAATTACTTGCGGTAAAATCATTTTCCCTTATATTAATAACAGATCGGATATATTGATTAACATCCTTTTTATCCATTCTTTTAATAAGTGATTTATAACTGGAAAAAGGATATTTTTCTAATTCTTTAAACGATTTAATTTCTTTATGCTTTAAAGGATTGCCCACTACATAACCGAGTGCTTTTGCTAACAAAACATCATCTTCAATTAAATATATGTAATATTCTCCCCACACTTCTTTCTTATTATCAGTCAATTTATTTAATTCATAAGAACTTCGACCATTAATTTGCTTTAATATTTTTGGCATAATACTTCCTTCTTTAAAATAAGCCACAAAATGGTAATGATTAGAGATAATACCAAAATTAAATTCTTTTAAATTATAAGCATTACATACTCTGTTTATCTGATCCAGAATTATTTTCTTTTTAGTATTACTATTAAAGAAGTGATACCTTTTATTTGTTGGTACAGTAACAAAATAATATGATTTATCGACAAAATATCTAGACATGATAATTTAAATTAATTTTAATATTATTTATTTAAATTACAGTACGCCACTCCCGCCTGTCTTCGCCTAACGGCGAAGCCGTTGTCGGGCAGGAAAGTGGCTAAGAAATTCTATAAAGAAATACTATAAGATATTTCCTAGCGACTTTAGTCGCGTATGATTGAATTTGTGAACAAGGTATTTTTTTGCTAAGGATTACTACAGTACGCCACTGAAGTGGCTAAGAAATTCTATAAAGAAATACTATAAGATATTTCCTAGCGACTTTAGTCGCGTATGATTGAATTTGTGAACAAGGTTCTTTGTTAAGGATTACTACAGTACGCCACTCCCGCCTGTCTTCGCCTAACGGCGAAGCCGTTGTCGGGCAGGAAAGTGGTTAAGAAATATAACTATTTTTTTTAAATACTTTTTTAAAGCCGATTCAGCGGTTTCTTTTCATTCAATTATTTATTTAAATATTCTTATTTAACACAAATATCCCTTTGCTTAAAATACCACAATCCACCTAAAGTAAAGACTAGAAAAACTCCCAGAAAAACCAAAGCGTCGGTTAATATAATTGACTGACCGGATAATAAATCAGCGCCCCGGTAATAATAAAATAAAGTAAAGTGCTTTAACCAGGCCACGCTTTCCCAGTACAAAGCGACAAAATTCATAACATAAAATGCCAAGGTCAACCCGGCCCCAAAACCAATAACTTTACCTTTAGAAGAAAAAAGAGAAGAAAAGAAAAATGAATAACCGAAAATAGCCAACGAAAATAAAAGCAGCATGAACATAGTATTGATCAAATTGCCCCACTCAATAATCAAGGTTTCCTCCCAAAAAGTCGGTAACCAAAAGCCAAGAATAGTTACACCCTCCAAAATTATAACCCCTAAAATAAAAACAATAATATAACTTAAAGCTACTTTTATCCGACTAATGGGTCGTGATAATAAAAGCTCAATAGTACCGTCATCCACAGTCGAGGCAATTATACGCGCGGCAAAATAAACAATGAAAAATAAGACAATAATAATCCACATTAAATTCAGATATTCCATACCAATATAACTGGTAAAACTAAAGCCGCCCTCGAGGTTTATGCCAAAGGCTTTCATAAAAGCTTCGGGAAAATTTTCAATATAGCCCTCAATATCAAAACCAGATTTTACAAAGGTGGGATAAATAGCGGCCATTAATAAACTGTAAATTAAAAGCCCGAGACCATAGCCAATTAGGCTTCTTTTATTGTCCTTTAATACCTTTTTTATTAGAGTTATCATTTTTTTTCTTCTCTTTGATAAAACTTTAAAAAAACTTCTTCCAAATCAGCTTCATTAAAGGTGATATCCTGAAGCTGATATTTATTTAAAACATTAATTAAAGGATTTATATCGCCGTGAATAACTAGCTGCAAGTGCTTCTCGCTCTGATGTTTAATTTCAATTTTATCCAGCTTAAAATCATTTAAATTGTATTTATCTTTAAAATATAAATTAACCCTCCTGGTTTTAGCCTTGCCCAATTCCTCTACACTCTTAACAGCCGCCAGTTTGCCATCTTTTAATATAGCGGCTCGATCACAGATCTTTTCTACTTCCGATAATACATGTGAGGACATAAATATAGTGGTCCCCTCTTTTTTCATTTCTTTAACAATTTTATAAAACTCAATTTGCATTAAAGGATCTAGTCCGCCAGTTGGTTCATCTAAAATTAAAAGTTTAGGCTTTTGAGATAAGGCTTGTAAAAGACCCATTTTTTGTTTATTGCCCTTGGATAAATCGTCAATCTTTCGGTCCATATCAATTTCTAAACGTTGGACCAGTTCCTCTACCCATTTTTTATACAGGCCGCCGTTTAAGTTAGCCAAAAATTTAGTCAGGTACCAGCCGTCATATTTTTCATAAAGCTTAACATCACCAGCCAAATAACCAATATCTTTTTTTATTTTCAATCCCTGTTTTTGGCAATCCATACCAAAAATGCTAGCACGGCCTGAGGTCGGTGAAATAAAATCCATTAGAATCCTAATAGTAGTGGTCTTGCCAGCGCCATTGGGTCCTAAAAAACCAAATATTTCTCCTTGAAATACTTCTAAATTAAGATTATCAACCGCTCTAATTTGGCCGCGATTAAAAGTTTTGGTTAAATTTTCTACTCTAATTACTGCCTTCATCTTCTTTTAGATACCTAAATAATCTTGACCAATATCCGTATGTTCCGTCTTGATTTACTACCCCCAATTTATACATACCTTGATGATAAGACGGCATCCAAACTTCCAAAAGTCCGGGGTTTAAATAAATAGTTTCAAGAGTAAATTGCGGTCGATTAATAAAAGCTTTAGAATTTGCCTCAAAATTAGCTCCATATATTCTAATTCTTTCCTCACCCTTGACAGAAATTTCAGAAGGAAAAACTCCATAAACAGGCACGCTATTGTCAATAATATCATTTTCACTAGCCAGACTCCCCTCTCGCCGGATAAATTCAGTATACTGGCCTTTTTTATTAGGTTGAACACAGCCCGGAAGAACTAAAATAAGAGCTAATACCAAAACTAAAAATAATGTTTTTTTCATAATAAAAATTAAGATTATTATTTTATTATACTAATTTTCCGGCTATTCAACAAATATTAAAGCCGTATTTTTCGTAATATTTTTTGATTTCCTCATAATATTGCCAAAATTCTTTATTCTTTTGCTGCTTTGAAATTCCCTCTTTAACTGGCTTTCCTTTTAAACTTTGTAAGACTGCTTTGGTCCCTTCTTTAATACCCTCTTTATTATAGCCACCTTCTAAAATATAAATTAATCTGCCCTGGCAATTTTCATCCGCCATTTCTAAGATTTGTCTGGTCATATTTCTATAACCCTTAGTTGTTAATTTCATACCACCTAATGGATCACCCCCGTAAGTATCAAAGCCAAAAGAAACTAGAATTAATTCTGGAGCATATTGATTAACTATTGGTTTAATAATTCTATCTAAAAGATGATGATAAAAATTATCCCCCTGGCCAATATTCAAGGGAAAATTAATATTATAGCCCTTCCCTTTACTCTCTCCAACTTCATCAAAATAACCACTACCCGGAAAATAAGGGTATTGATGGGCTGAAATATACATGACTTTATCAGTCTTATAAAAAGCCTGCTGGGTGCCGTTACCGTGATGCAAATCCAAGTCCAGTATTAATATCCGGCTTAAATTATACCTCTCCAAAGCATAAGAAGCGCCAATGGCAATATTATTAAACAGGCAAAAACCCCGGGCCCGGTCTTTCTCGGCGTGATGGCCCGGCGGCCGGACAAAAGCAAAGCCATTGTCAATTTCTTTTTTAAAAACTGAATCAATCAAACTCAATACTCCGCCAGCCGCATAAAGAGCCGCTTCAAATGATTTATCATTAGTGCCTGTATCCGGATCAAGTGAAGTAAATTTATTTTCCCGCGTAATTTTTATTTTATCAAAATAATCCTTTGTGTGAACAAAACAAATTTCTTCGGGACTAGCGGCCCGGGCTTTGACTTTTTTCAGCCCCTTAACTTTTTTAATCGCTTCTAGAATGGCTTCAAGCCGAGCTGGGCTCTCCGGATGGTTTACCCCAGCCTGGTGCTCAAAATAAATTTTTTCTAAGATATAACCAGTCATTTTCTTTAGGTGATTGATAATTAGTAAGTTGAGATTTGAATTATATGACTAATCACAAATATTGATTAAGTTTCTATTTAATTATAAAACAATTTAAAAGAAAAAACTAATAAAATTTGCCTAATTTTAAACTTTTTAGTATTATTTATATATGGATAAAAGAAAAAGAGATGAGCACAAAATAAAAATAGAAGAACTATATAAACGCTTAAAAACTTCTGAAAAAGGCCTCACTGAAAAAGAAGCTAATAAAAGATTAAAAAGATACGGGTCAAATATATTAGAATTAAAAAAAGGCGTACCGGAAATTATAAAATTTCTTAAACACCTTTTTAATTTTTTTGCTATACTTCTTTGGATCGGCTCTATTTTAGCTTTTATAAGTGAATCTATCTATCCCGGCGAAGGAAATCTATATATTGGCATAGCCCTAATCGGTGTTGTTATTCTCAACGCCTTTTTTTCATACTATCAGGAGCACAAAGCCGAAAAAATAATGGAAAGTTTTATTGATATGCTACCCACCCATATAGATGTTATCAGAAATAATAGTAAAAAAGAAATTACCGCTGACCAATTAGTTCCAGGAGATATTATATCTCTAAAAGAAGGTGATAAAATTCCGGCTGATGCCCGTATTATTGAATTCTACGGTTTAAAAGTTAACCATTCCGCTCTAACTGGCGAGTCAGAACCACAATTAAGAAAACTGGCATGTACTAGTGAAAATATTTTAGAATCTCGTAATATGATTTTTTCCGGAACTTTGGTGCAAACCGGTACAGCTAAAGCCATAGTTTATGAAACTGGCATGACTACCCAAATTGGCCGTATTGCTGACTTAAGTAAAACCACAAAATTTGGAGAAACGCCTATCAGAAAACAGCTTAATCATTTTATAAAAATAATTTCTGTTATTGCAATTTTTCTCGGAGTAATTTTTGGTATAATCAGTATAGTTATGGGCAAGCACCTTATGGGTAGTTTAATTTTTGCTATTGGTATTATTGTAGCTAATGTGCCTGAAGGACTTTTACCCACTGTTACTTTGGGTTTAAGTGTTACTTCAAAAAAAATGGCTAAGAAAAAAGCCTTAGTTAAAGACTTGGAATCAGTAGAAACTTTAGGCTCAACTACTGCTATTTGCACTGACAAAACAGGTACCTTAACAGAAAATAAAATGTCTGTAAAAACACTTTATTTTAACTTTGAAGAATTTGATTGCCGTGGAAACGATTATAAAGATGAAGCTGGCCTGAATAAGATATTAAAAATATCCACCTTGTGTAATAATTCTCGTTTAAATTCTGATTGTAAAACCTATAAAGGCGACCCTACTGATGGAGCCTTGCTCTTATTTGCTTACCAAAACACAAATATTACTAAAATATATTATAAAAATAAAAGAATTAATGAATCACCATTTGATTCCAAAAAAAAGAGAATGATTACTACTTATTTTTCAAAATCAGATAGTAAACAAAGCGCTTATCTTAAAGGAGCTCCTGAAGTAGTTATAAAAATGTGTAACCGTATTTTAGTCAAAGGTAAAGTCAAAAAATTTACCAAAAACGAAAAAGATAAAGTTACTGAATATTACAATAAATTAGCTTCTCGTGGTGAAAGAATAATTGCTTTGGCTTATAGTGATATAAAAAATGATAAACCATCTAAGAATTTTATTTTTACTTCTTTAATCGGCATGTATGATCCTCCACGCCAAGAAGTAAAAGCGGCTATAAAAAAATGCCGACAAGCCGGAATCAAAGTTATTATGATAACTGGTGATGCGGCTCAAACAGCTGAATCTATAGCTAAACAGGTTGGAATAATCAAAGACAAAAATAACGATATTGTAATAACCGGAAAAGATTTAATTAAAATGAATAAAGACGCTTTAAAAGATGTTTTGAGCAAAAATAATATCATTTTTGCTCGTACCAATCCTTTTCAAAAATTGAGAATAGTTAAAACTTTAAAATCAATGGGACACACCGTAGCAGTAACCGGAGACGGAGTTAATGATGCCCCAGCCCTTAAAAATGCTGATATTGGGGTTAGTATGGGGATTATTGGTACTGACGTGGCTAAAGAAGCTAGTAATATGGTTTTAATGGATGATAATTTCGCTACTATTGTATCAGCTATTGAGCAGGGCCGTACAATTTATGATAATATTAAAAAATTTATCGTTTATATTTTAACCAGTAATATCCCTGAAATCCTGCCTTTTATTGCTTTTGCCATTTTAGGTATTCCTTTGCCTTTAACCGTAATCTTAATTTTATCCATTGATTTAGGCACAGATCTTATACCAGCGCTTGGTATTGGTTATGAAGAGCCAGAAGATGACATTATGAAAAGAAAACCTCGCTCAAGAAAAGAACCCTTGATGACCTGGAAAATGCTTTTCCGCTCTTACGGTATTGTTGGTCCAATTGAAGCGGCTGCTGGCTTTACTACTTACTTTTATGTTCTCTATACAGGTGGCTGGCAATGGGGTCAGGAACTAGCTATTAATGACCCTTTATACATCAAGGCCGTTAGTGCTTTTTTTGCTCCTATCATTATTTGCCAGATTGCTAATGTTATGATATGCCGCACCAAAAAAGAATCTATCTTTAAAAAAGGTTTTTTTACCAACAAAGTAGTTTTACTGGGAATTTTATCTGAAATAATTCTAATAAGTATTATTCTTTATTTCCCGCCGGCTAATAAACTTTTTGGTACTACGTCGGTTGAATTTAGAATTCTTATCATCAGTCTGCCTTTTGCTCTAGTCATATTTATTGGTGATGAATTAAGAAAAAAACTTTTAAGAAAAGGAAATCGTTTTATAAAAAAATGTCTTTCATGGTAAAAATATATGAAACAACCAAAAGCCAGCCCTAAATTTATGCGCGAGTTTTATTTCTGGACCGGTATAGTGGCCACCGTAGCTTACCGCATTATTATTATTCTTAATTTCTACTCTTCTTTCTGGGTTAAAATTTCCTGGTATATCGGCACTATTGGTTTTGTTATTTATTTTATTCACCGCTACCAGATTGCTGAAAAAAGAGACCGCTTGATTGAGGATAATAATATGGTGCAAAAAGTCGATCAAGTCAAAGAGCTTTCAGAAAAAGATAAAGCCATTATGCGCTACATTTTTAAAACTCTTTCTTCCAGCAAAGCTAAATATAATTATTATGCTATTTTTGCTTTGTCTGGCCTGGCCTTTATTCTCGGCATTATTTTTGACTTTGTTATAAAATAGATTAATAAAAAAAAGAACTGATTTATCCGACCAGTTCTTTTTTTGTATATATTAATTTTGTCCAGCTTGATTAGCTTCAGCCTGACCCGGGCTATTTACATTCATATTTTGATTCTGGTTCATGTTCTGATTTTGATTCATATTTTGATTTTGGTTAGCCTTTGTATTTTTTGTTTCTTCATCTTTATTAAAATTTAATCTTTCTTTAATTTTTAATTTTACCTCTTCACCATAGTTCTCTGCCTGATTGCGAATATTGTTCTCAAACTGTTCGGCTTCTTCTGAATTTTGAACTTTCTCAATGGCATTAGAAAGTCCCTTAGACGATTTTTCCATGGCCTCTAAAATATTTTCCTTAGCTTGTTCCGGCACTTTATCGTAAAGTGATTCCAGTACAGCCTGTTGTTTTTCCTGATTTTCTTTTAATTTCTCTGCCATTTCTTCCAAGTCTTTTCCTTTTTCACTGGCTTTTTCCAGTTTTTGTATTGATCTTTCAAGGCGGTTTTGGAATTTAGGCACCAGTTTTTCAGCCAGATCACACTTATCTTTTTCTTCACAAAGTTTTTTTAACTCCAATAACCTTCGGTTGGCAAAATTCAGCTCCAGATCAGCCTTTTTTTCGTCACTGAAGGCAAAGAAAAGTCTTACCTCTTCCCACCAGGTTTTAACCGGATAAAAGAAAGAGTCTGGCAAAAGCCCAAGGTTTTCACCAGTCACATCGCCTATTTCATCAATTAACTCAGAAAGGTTAAGAGTTTGCCCTTTGGCTACGAGCGGCGTTAAAATCAGCACTAGGCTGAAAATAATAATTGTTTTTTTCATTTTTTTAAAATTTAATAATTAACAACTAGAATAATTTAAAAAATATATTGATAAAAATAAGATTAAAGAAATAACTATCACTAAAACACTCAGAGCGCTGGTTAGAGCGGCTTCTTTAAAATCTTTCTTTTTCAAAAAAAGATAAACCGGATAACCAAAAACTAAAAAGCCGGAGACAGCCATACTAATGACAAAAATTAAAAGCATGATAATAGATATCAGAACATTATTGCTTTTATTAAACCAACTGCTGCCACCCCAGAGAAAAAGAGCTACTAAAGTAATATAAATTACTTCTAAAAAGCCGGTTAATAAACCAACTTTAATGCTTTTTTTCTGCATGGGTTTATATTAAATTTTAAAACTATCCTTGCCTTCCATTTCCAGCCAATCATCATTTTCTTCACTCCATTTATAAGCTTTCATAGTATGGACAAATTCGTCATCTGAATAAATATACTCCACTCTGGCCTGGCTGCCAATTCTTTTCGAGCCGATGCCTTTTTTATCTAAAACCACTGGATGTGTGATAAATTCCAGCTTCATCCGGCCCAAAGGCCCTTTAAATATTATAATTTCTTTTTCTCCGGGCCGGTCATCACCTAAATCTTCCTTATTTTCTTCCAGTACCTCAAATTCATCCAAAATCCTCCCTTTTATTTCCTGCCATTTTTCTTGGTTCATATAAATTTATTTAATCATTTTCTATAAAAATAATAGCAAATATAACCTTATTCTTCAAGTCCTCTCTCTTTTAGACTATAAATACAGCCGCAATAATTTTGCCGATAAAAATTATGCCTTTTTGACAATTGACAAGATTTTTTATAGCCCTCGTTCTTTTTAAAATCCTCTGAGAGAAATCTCACCCCGTATTCATCCGATAATTTTTCACCGGTCTTATTAATAATCTTTGAATTTTTATGTGGAGAAATTGAAAGCGTGGTCGCAAAAAAATCATAATCATGAGAATCAGCATAATTAGCCGTTTTATCCAAACGATACCAAAAACAAACCTCACATCTTTTTCCTCCTTCGGGTTCGTTTTCTAGTCCCCTGGTCACTTTAAACCAGTTTTCCTGGTCATAAAAATACTCGATATAATCTATCTGATATTTTTGACAGTACCTAATCAATTCATCGACTCTTTTTAAATATTCTTCCTCAGGGTGAATATTCGGATTATAAATAAAAACTGTTAAATCAAATTCTTTATTTAATTTTTCTATAACATAAGCGGCGCAAGGAGCACAGCAGGCATGAAGCAATAATTTAGGTTTAAAATCTGACATTTTAAAGATTATTATAAAAAATAAAATCTATTACACGAAAAATTTATTTATAAATTATTTATTGTATGAATTTATAAACCTTTCTATACTCCTGTCATAAGTTTTTTCATCTTCAGCTGAAAAATAACAACCCGGCAGCTCCCCTCTTTGGCGATGATGACTAATACATTCACAGCACTTGCCCTTCCTGGGACAACCCGGGTAAGTACAGGGACAATTTTTTAAATTTTTGTTTATTTGACATTCCATATATTTGATTAATTATTTTAGCTATTATATAATGTAATTAAGGGAAAAGTATGAACTTTTTCCTTTGATCATTTGTTCCCTCAAGTGGGGCATACAGACGTTATTTTACCTACTTATTATAACAGATCCCGCGTCTGTTAGGCTAACCAGTGGTGTTTCAAGATACCAACCTCCGTCTTGAAACACCACCTTTTTTTATTTAAAAATAATAGTTTTTATAACCTTTCTTTTTCATCAACATAGCGTGGTAGCGTAAATCCCAAATAATATTTTCTCGGGGAATTTTTAGCTCATCAATTATTTTTAATACTTTATCTTTATTCTTTCGGCTGGGCCGGCCTAATAATTCCGCCTCAATAAAATTACCCAAATTTTTAACTTTATCAAGAACAATTTTAACACTTTTATATTTATAGGTCTGCCTATTTTTTTCTACAGTAACCACTTTTTTAAATTTTAACTTTTTTAATATATTTTGTATCCTTTTTTTATCACTGACTTCTGTTTTTTATTTTAATTATCTTTCTTTTTCTTAAAGAATTTTTTGTTTTTTAATTTCTGGGGTAAGTAATCTTGCTCGCCTTCTTCTTTTCAATATTATTAATAACTTCTAAAACTGGATAAAATTCTTTTAATAGCATTTTTAAGTAACTAAGGGGGATAATATTTCGAGTCAATTTATAATAATCAATAAAAATATGACTGGCTATAGCATGCTTGATAATATCTTCTATATTATTTTTTTCACAATTTTCAAAGCTACGATATTTACTATACTCTTTTAAGAATAGTTTAACATAACTCCAGTTTATTTTTTTATTTTTAATACAATACCAAGTTAAAGTCTTACCAATATCAATTAAATAGGGTCCTATATAAGAATTATCAAAATCCAAAATTCCTGATAATTTGTTATTTTTAATTAAAGTATTTTCCGGTTTAATATCTACATGTATTGGACCACTAGGTAAATTCTTAGGTAATTTAATATTTAATAAAATATTACGGATTACAAAATATTTTTTATAATAAATTTTTGGCGTTTTCTTAATAATCATTTTCTCCATTCTCTTAATTTTTGCTGGAGGTAAATTATAAGTATAAGGTTCACGATCTATATTTTTCTTAAAAGAAAAACCTAATTTATGAAAACAAGCTTGAAATCTGGCAATTTGTTTAATTAAATTAGTAGTAATTTTCTTTGGGTTACCTCCTTCAATATATTTATAAACGATAAAAGGTTTTCTTTTATAAAAATTAATAAAATTTTCCTGTTTATCAAATTTAAGTTGAGGAACTGGAAGCGATTTTACATGATTTAACAAGGCTATTTCAAAAGCAAGTTGTTTAGCTGAACGCACAGAAATACGAACAACATATTTACCCTTGTTAGTCTCAAGTAAATACTTGGCATTAATTAAACCTAAAGGTATCCTGGAATATCTTTTTAAGATACCTAAATTATATTTCTGGCAAAGAGTTTCAAAAAAAATTTTGCTAAGCATAGAAAACGTTAAAAATTATATTTATTCCTTTTCAACCTAAAAATATATTTTAATATTATTTTCTTTTTCTATTTCCTCCTTTTCTTTTGAATACAGCTTAACATTAGCTTCAACTTCTTCCCCCAAATCTGCAGTATTTTGCGATTGAATCTCCATTATTTGTCCTTTTTTTAAAGTGGATTTTGAACCAAGCGATTCTTTAATAAATTTAGCCGGCAATTCCTCGTGTGTAATATTAATTATTCTTATTTTTTTATCCTTTAAATTTTGTTTAGTTTCATCAGTTAAATAATAGTCTATATTATTCATGTGCCGCAAAAAAGTCTGAAACCTATGCTTAATATCACCATAATCTTCATCAAACCAATCTTTTAATTCTCCTCCTAATTCTTTAGCTACTTTTGGATGAACCTCATCTGGGGATTTATCCTTAAATTCCTCTAGCTTTTCTTCTATAAAGGCCTGGTGTTTTTTTATCCATATATTTTTATCTATATCTTTTCTATACTTTATCTGCTGTAAATTATCAGCCTTTCTTATAGTCTTACCTGGATGCAATTTAGCTCTGGAGTCAAGAATTGTTATCCCTCTTTCTTTAAGCCTTTCCTCTAAAACTAAAGCGGAAGAATGCGCCCGATAATTAGGACTAGTGATAATAATTACTACTTCCTTATCTTTATCAATCTCATTAGCTAATTTATCTCCAACTTGCTCAATTTCTTTTATTCCTGTTTGATTTAAATCAAGGCATTCTGGGTCAAGTTTAAAATCAGGATCTTCAGGATCAAATTTAAAATCAGGATTTTTTAATTCCTTATAATCAGTTTGGCCATGTCTAACAATATTAATAATAGGAATAATCCTTTCTCTCTCTTTTTCTTTGTTAACTTCAGACCCTTTTTCCGGATTATAACCTTTTTCTTCAAATTTGCTCATATTTTTATAATTAATTTTTATACTTTTTTTTAAAATCTTTTACTTTAGCCTTGACTTCAATTTCCATTTTAATTATCTTTCTTTTTATTAAAGAATTTTTTATTTTTTAATTTCTGGGGTAAGTAATCTTGCTCGCCTTCTTCCTTATCATAATCATGAGAATATTTATAATCTTGACCATAGCCTAGGTCTTTCATTAAACCAGTGACCGCGTTGCGCAAAGGCAAGGATACTGGCTCATTCATGGTTTTTTTAACCTCTTTTTTGGCTTTTAATAAGCCCTGATAAGTAGAATTATCCTTGGGAGCCAAGGCCAAGTAAACTGCTACATGGGCCAGATTTATCTGGCATTCAGGCCAACCAATCTGGTGACAGGCTTGAAAACAGCTAACCGCCAAAGATAGGGCGTTTTTATCAGCCAAAGAGATATCTTCCGAAGCAAAAATAACCATACGCCGGGCAATATATAATGGATCTTGTCCGGCCTCAACCATCCGAGCCAGCCAATAAAGAGCAGCGTCCGGATCAGAACCCCGCATGGATTTAATAAAAGCCGAGATAATATTATAATATTGCTCACCTTTTTTATCAAAATAAACCGCTTCGTATTGCAGGGCTTCTCTGACATCTTTTTCTTTAATATGCCGAAAGCCTTCCTGGTCGGGGTCAACCGCCTTAACCGCTAGTTCTAAGGCGTTGAGAGCCGCTCGGGCGTCTCCATTAGCTCCTGATAACAGCAAGCCTAGTGCTTTTTTACCTAGCTTAACCTGGTAATTTCCTAAACCCACTTCTTTATCTTTAAGAGCTTGCTTAATAATTCGGCCCAAATCATCCTCGCCTAAACTTTCTAAAACAAAAACCCGAGAGCGCGACAAAAGCGGGGCAATTATTTCAAAAGAAGGGTTTTCCGTAGTGGCGCCAATAAAAACAATAATACCCTTTTCTACATAAGGCAAAAGCGCGTCCTGTTGGGCCTTGTTCCAACGGTGAATCTCATCAACAAACAAAATAGTTCTCTGGCTTTTTAATTTTCTTTTTTCTCTAGCCTTTTCAATCACTTTAATCAAATCTTTTTTGCCGGAAGTAACGGCTGAGAGCTGGACAAAAGAGCTTTTAGTCAAGTTAGCAATAATCCGGGCTAAAGTAGTTTTACCGCTGCCCGGCGGGCCCCACAAAATTATAGAAAATAATTCGTCGTTTTCAATAGCTTTTCTCAGTATTTTTCCCTGACCAACAATCTTTTCTTGACCCTGAAAATCATTAAAATTTTGAGGACGCAGCCGGTCAGCCAAAGGCGCTTCTTTTTTTAGTTCTTTATCTAATTTGTGGTCAAATAAATCAGTCATAAATTATAATATTTTATCAATCTTAATTAACTTATTCTCATCCCGGTAATAATTTTTAAAACTTGAATATTTATAATCTTCAGGTTTTTTAACCAGTTTGGCCCGAACAGGGTTATTGTGGATGTAATTAAGTTTTTGTTTTAAAAATTTTATAGAAAAAATATTTTCTATCCAGTTGCGGCTTTGCCAGACTTTGTAATTTTGATTATTAATATTTTTGGCTCCCTTTTTAAAACATTTCAATATTTTACTAGGAGAAGAACCGGTCCCCAGACCGGTTCTGGCTATATATTTACTAAGCTCAGGCCTAGGGGCCAGAGCTTCTCGGTGATTTAGAGATTTAATAATCTGTTTAGCGGTAAATTCTTTAAAATCGCGCATAATGTCCGATATAGAATTTTTACCCTGTGGCCAAATAATTGTGTGTAAATGATTAGGCATAATAACATAGCCTAATAGCTTAAAATTTTTGGCTTTTCTGTAAAATTTAAAATTATTAATTAGCATTTGGCAAAATTTATTATAAACAAATATTTCTAGATTATAATAAACCTTACTGGTGACAAAGTAAGCGTGATTTTCAATATTTATAGTTTTAAGGGACATAGCTTATTAGAATTATTTAATTCAATTAATTATTGACCCATTAAATTCATACTACCACCTTTTCCCTCAAAAATAAAACTTCTCAATTCCTTGAGAAGCTCTTTTGATACTTCTGAAGCCTTTGTTACTTTTAGTGCCTTCCTCTACCCGCCAAACCTTCTCTGACGATTAGAATATTCTTTAATGGCTTTTTGCAAATCTTTTCTATTAAAAGCCGGCCAGTGTTTTTTTATAAAATAAAGCTCAGAATAACTGGCCTGCCAGGTCAGAAAATTAGATAAACGCTGCTCACCTGAGGTGCGAATAATTAAATCTGGATCTGGCTGGGCTTTAGTATAAAGATAATTAGCCACTAATTTTTTTGTGACCTGAATAGGAGAAATCTTATCTTTAATCATTTCTTTAATAGCATCAATAATCTCGGCCCGGCCGCCATAATTAATACAGATATTCAAAACTCCCTTGGTATTATTCTTGGTTAATTCCATAGTATCTTTAATCGCTTTTTGTAAATCCTGGGATAGCTCCTTAATCCGGCCTAAAACCTGAACCTTAATATTTTTCTTATGTAATTTTCTAATGTCTGTTTCTAGTCCTCTTTTCAAGAGTTTCATTAAATAACCGACTTCTTTTTTAGAGCGGTTCCAATTTTCCGTAGAAAAAGCATAAACACTTAAAATCTTAACCCCCTCTTCCAAACACCAGTCTCCTACTTTTAACACTTTATCATAGCCCTTTTTATGACCCTGTAAAGTAGGCAGGCCTCTTGATCGGGCCCAGCGCCGATTACCGTCCATAATAATGCCAATATGCTGGGGAATTTTATTTTCCTGAATTTTATTTTTCATAAAAAAAGATATTTTCTATCTATAGATTTTATACTAAAATTATAAGGTTTTTTAATAATTTGGTCAAGTTATTAATAATTGACTATGAGCGGCTAAATTGCTAATATTATGGCAGATTAACGGGGTATCCCCGTTAGAAAATGATGGACAGAGTCGGGGTATGGCGCAGTTGGTAGCGCGCATCGTTCGGGACGATGAGGTCGCCAGTTCAAGTCTGGCTACCCCGACCAAGCCCATGGCAGACAAGTGACGATGAGGTCGTCTCCCGAAGGGAGGCTACCCCGACCAAATTATTTTAGTATCATTTTTTTTAAAAATAAGAAATTAAGAGTTTCCCCCTTTAGGGGATCCGCCTTGTCTGCCACAGGCAGGCTTTGTCGGATAAATCCCAGTACCCCGACCATTCAAATTTCTTTGGTGGCTTACAATAAAGGTTTTTTGTAAATGTCACCATATAAAAAATATAAATCTATGAGATTACCTCATTATGATTATTCTAGTGAGGGATATTATTTTATTACAATTTGCACGAAACAAAAAACAAATATCTTTGGTAAAATATTAGAAAATAAGATGTCTTTAAATAAATACGGCAAAATAGTAAAAAGACAATGGCAATGGCTAGAAAAACAATATTCTTATATAAGCCTGGATAAATACATTATTATGCCCAATCATTTTCATGGAATTATTATTATTGATTCTTCCTGCGTAGGTACGGGTCGCGATACAAAAATTAATAAATATCCCTGCGTAGATGCGGGTCGCGACCCGCATCTACGGGGAATAAAAATTAAACCAATAACAGAAATTATCGGCGCCTTTAAAACAACTTCTTCAAAATTAATCCATCAAAATGGATTTCCTGAATTTAGATGGCAAAGATCTTTTTATGACCGAATTATTGACAATGAAAAAAGTCTAGATAATGTTAGAGAATATATTATTCTTAATCCTTCTAAATGGAATTTAGATCGCAATAATCCTAAAAATTATTAATTTATAAAACTGTTGGCATCGGTCACGACTGACACCGGCGGGTTACGATAATTTTTAAATAATATAATTAATCCCCGTAGCGGCGGCTCGTGAGCCGCCGGGGATCGCGATGATTTTTTAAATTACAAAATCAATCCCGTAGGTGCGGGTCGCGATACAAAAATTAATAAATATCCCTGCGTAGGTGCGGGTCGCGACCCGCACCTACTGTTTTAAAATTCATCCAAAACAAAAGAAAGCCCTTTGTAAGGGCCTTCTTTTTATCTAAGTTTTTAACTTTTTTATATTTTTCTCAGACGAACAATACCCAAAAACGGCAATAAACTAGCCAGCCAGAAAAGAATACTAGAACCAGCCTGGGGTAATTCATCTTCGGCTCCGGCTACATCACCAGCCTCGGTGGCCGCTCCCAACACTACTCCTTCTGAAACCGGCTCGGTAACCGTTAAATCAGCCGTATCAGTAATAGCCTCGTGGTTATCAGCTGAAACCTGGGCTGTGTTAGTGTAAGTACCAGCCGTTAAATCACTATTAACCGTGACTGAATAAATATGGTTCATTTCTTCACCAGCTTCAAGATTTTCAAAAAACCAGGAACCGTCAGAACCATCATCATAAGTAAAGCCATCCGGTAAAGTATCAGCTAAACGGACATTAAAGGCCGTGTCTGAACCAGTATTTTTAATATTAACAATATAATTTACTGAATCACCAGCCACTACTGAAGACTTCTCCACTGATTTATCAATAGTTAGCACCGGAGCAGATTCTTCTTCAATCACCGGCTCTTTTTTTTCGGATTCAGGCACAGTCACACAAACCTCAGTTTCATCAGTATCACTGCCTAATAATATAGGCTCTCCTTGATCTTCTCCTCCCGGACCGATTACTAAATCATTATAACTTTCAAGTCCGGGTATCTCTAATAATTCAACTTTATTAGTTAAAGTGGTGCAGGTTCCTTCATTAAGATTAATTTCCGGATCAACCTGACCAGAAACCGTAAAAGTATGATTTTCTTCAATTCCTTCTAATTTCCAAACAATTACATCCTGATCCTCAGGAGTTTCATCTTTTGGTAAAAATAAGCCTTCATCAGAAATTGAATCTTTATCAATTATAAAACCTTCTGGCAGATAATCAAGGATGACACCAACTTCAATTTTTTCATCCGTATTATAGCTAAAATCAACTTCGTAATTTAAAGCATCGCCCAGTTCGGCTTTTGGTTTATTGACTGTTTTTTTTAAATTAACCATATCTTTGGTTAAATAACCAAAAGGTGTTAAATCACAAGCATCACCTATACCATCCTGATCAGAGTCGCTCTGATCTTGGTTCCATTCATTAGGACAATTATCACTAACATCAAAGATCGTATCTTGGTCAGTGTCTGCCGGAGGAATTGAACAGGTATCCAAAGCCGCCCAAGAAATAGCTAATTGGCCATAGGTGGAACATCTATTCCAAATATCATCAATTAATTTAATTTGAACATTTAATTCTTCGGAAAAATCGTATTTAGATATATCAAATTTAGTAGTTTGCCATTCTTCAATACTATCTCCTAAGTCAGTATGACTACCCACTGATTGATCATTAATAAAAACCTCAAAACCATCCCGATTACTTTGACCATCAAGATGTCTGATAAATAATGAATTGGCTTTTTCATCTCCGGTATTTAAAGTAAAACTAGCCTCATGCAAACCACCACCAGAACAATTATCAGATGAAACAACTGTTCTAAAAGTCCCATCATCTCTACCACCATAATTACCACTATGATTAGCGTCACTCCATTCATCAGACAATTCATGTCCGCTTTCACTAGCTGGATCTCCAATATTCACATAATCTTTATTAATATTATATTCCCCTTCTCCACACATACCAATATCTACGTAATTTTCCGGCAAAGTTGTTTGGTTGCAGATAAATTTATGGCCATAATATCTTTTAAAATAATCGAAATCAGCTTTACTAACCGTTTTATCACCATTAATATCTGCTAAATAATTATAATCATCATCGCCATCAGATTTTCCATAAGTATTAGCAAATGTACCAAAATCAGATAAACTTACTTCTCCATCATTATTAAAGTCAGGGAAACAGCCTACTTGTGAATCAGCTTCCCGAGGCACAAAAAATACCCCTAAAAAAGAGGTGTAGATAATTAAACTGGCCAAGATTAGCACATTTATGGCTTTAGTCAAGCCTTTTTTTCTATTAATTTTTTTCATAATTTTTTTTAATTAATAATTACTAATTTATATAAAATTCTTATTTTTTAGCTAATATTAGTTTTTATAACATTTATTTATCTTATAAAAAATGCTAAGATTTGTCAATCAAGTTATTAACCAAGTTAATAACACCTCAAGTTACTCTAAATTTGAGTTTTTGTCAACCCTGGCCTAAATTTTAATAAATTTGGGCGGGTCAAGCCCTCTTTTAGCCAAGAGAGAAGGTTTATTCCGACAAAAAGAGAGCTCATTTTTGAGCCCTCTTTTATATTTGAGTCTTTAATTTTACAATGCTTAAATACCAAATGAAAACAAATCAACCAGCCAAGTCAAAAAATTAGTACCAGCTTGGGGCAATTCATTTTCAGTTTCAATCACTTTATTATCAATTTTATTATCAGTAGCTCCTTGCACTTCACCATCCGTCTGACTAACTGTTTTATCAGTTGATTCATTTTTTGTGACTGAATTATCATTACTAGTAACTACTTGATCAGCTGTTTTTTCTTCTTCTTGAAGATTATTAGTAGGATTTCCGGTAATAGTAAGAGTGTTTTCTTTAGAGGCTAACTTTTCTTTTATAACTGGTTTTATTTCAACTGAATGACTACTATCTATTTTATCATTTACATCATTATTTTTTTCTAATTCTTCAGTACTAGAAACTTCTGAAATTGGTGATAAATTTGAATCATCTGATAATCCCTTTTCTGGCTCTAACTCTTTTAATATATCCCCACACCATTCAGAATTATCAAAATTATTACCTAAAACTCCAAAATCACTTAAACTAATTTTACCATCATCATCAAAATCTAAAACTGCTTCATATTTCCCACTATCATCGCCTTCTTCAGATTGATATGCCTCTTCAAAAAGTTCTTTTAAATTAGGACAATCTTCTGTAGCTTTAGTATAAGTTATCAAATCTGTTTCAAATAAGTAATTATCCGGATTCCAAGAAGTAAGTTGGTTGTCTGTCTCATTATAATCATCTGAAGGCACTAACCAAATCTTTGCTCCATTACAATGGTCATAATCATCATAACCATTATGATAATTACAATAATCAGCGTCTTCACTATTATTCCAGTCTGAATCCTCTGGAAGATTCATTCCCAAATCTTTATGTCCTGTTTCAGTAATATTACCTTTTTCATTTGCAATTACTTCTGTTATTAATGCACCGGGATTATCCCCTCCCCAATTATCAAATCTTTCCTGTTGATCTGCATAATAAATCAAAGCGTAAGTCTGATTAATTTCTAAACCACTTGCCTTTAGTTTATAATTAAACTTTTCAGCATAATCATTATAGTACAGTCTGGCTTGAGTAGTATCGGGAACAATATCCCAGTTGCTATCTTTGTTTTCTAAAATCAATTCTTTGTTCAAATCTGTTGTTTTAGTGTAATGAATTAAATCGGTTTCAAATAAAAGGTCTGTCTCTGAATGTGGATGCCAGTTAATAGTTGTTTTTTCATTATCAGCATCATAATCAGAAGCTGGAATTAACCAAATTTTAGCTCCAGTTCGGTGTACATAGTTATCTGGAACAAGATTATATTTATTGGGATCACTATCATATGGTAAATCTCCGGTGTTATTACTTCCTTGTAATACCAAATTTCCACCAGAAGCAGTGCCTTCATCTATCATAAGAGCCGGACTGCCCGGATAAGGATCGGCATAATAAATAAGAACATAGTCCTGATCATTTAAACCGTTAGCCTCAAATCTATACTCAAACTCTGGCCCATAGGAATTATAAAGCAGGTATCCCTTAATACCATCATCATCAATAAATTCCCACTGATTTACACTATCCTCATTATACTTGTTTTCCAAAACTAAAAGACTGTTATAACTGGCTGAGGAATCAACTTCCTGAGGCATAAAAAACACTCCCAAAAAGGAAGCATAGACCACTAGGGCCCCTAAAGTAAGTAGATTTAAGGCTTTGGTAAAGCCATTTTTTCTATTAATTTTTCTCATAATTTTTTTTAACTTAATTTTTAAATCCCTCCCTTTAGATATATAAAGTTGTTGTTTTTGCTAATATTAGCTTTTTTTATTTATTTTTGTGAGTATTAGCTTATCTTACAAAAACTAGATGATCTTGTCAATCAAGTTATTAACCCAGTTAATAACACCCTAAGTTACTCTAAATTTGTTTTTTTGTTAATACTTAAATAATCCACGGCCTGACATGACATAAAAAAGTAATAGAATCTTCCATAAGGATTTCCTCGCGATTAATAAACCCTCGCCCCATAAAAACCCTCATACCGTCTCGACTGAGGACTGACCCTGAGTATAATCGAAGGGGAAGGACGAACAGAGAAATCCTTATGACTACTTTAGAAGGTTTTCTCCACTCAGCCTGTCCCGAGCGAGCGAACAAAGTGAGAGAGTCGAGGGAGTCGAAATGGTAAGGAGGTAAAAGGCGGTCGAAATGGTAATGGGGTAAAAAGCAGTCGAAATGGTGAATGGGACAAGAGATCTTATTTACTCCATATCAATTTCATCATATAAGTCTTTAAATTCAGGGTTTTTATTTTTTATTAAAGCTATTTTCTTTTCACGCCGCCATTTCTTTATTTGCTTTTCCCTGTTTAAAACGGCTTCATAATCATCATCACATTCATAATAAACCAGTTTAGTTAAATTATATCTTTTAGTAAATCCATCGACTAATTTCTTTTTATGCGTATAAACTCTTTCTTTAAGGGTGCTGGAAAAGCCAACATAGAAGGTAGTATTATTCTTATTGGTCATTATATATATACAATAGACTCTATTTTTCATAAATTATTTTTAGATTAATCCATAAAGTATAAAATATTAAACCATCTCGACCGCAGTCGCGCTCAGCGCGACGAAGCGGAGAGATCCTTATGGTTAATTTAACAGGATTTCTCCATGCGGTCCCTGCGGGACCTTAGTCGAAATGGTAAGGGGGGGGGCGTCGACTTGTCCCGAACTATGCCTGCGGTGAGCGAAGACGAACCGATGAGGGGCTTGTCCCGAGCAAACAAAAAAGTGAGAGAGTCGAGGGGGTCGAAATGGAATGAAGTTATTAATATTTTATTATTTATTAATCTTTATAATCTTTTTGCCCAGGCCAATAATCATGGCGATACATAGGCCATTGTTCAGGATGTTCTCTGATGCCTTGTTCAAAAAAATCCGCTACCTTTTGCATAATCTCATTATTAGCCTCTTCTGAAGATAAATCAGTATTTCTTTTAATTGTTTCTCCAATTTTAATTTTAAATTTATCCCCTTCCCTAACTACATAAGTCGGTAATATTGGAGCGTCTGTATGTTCAGATATAGTAGCTGGACCGGTAGGAAAATTTACTTTAGTATCAAAAAAATTAACTTTTGTTTTACGGCGATCAGGAGAAAGATCTCCTCTATCAGCAGCCATAAAAAGCATTTCTTTTTGTTCAGGGCTAGCTTTCTTTAAACGCTTTATTATTGACAAAAGAGTGCGGGGGTTTTTAGAATCTTTAACCAGCATATCAAATTTTTTAGCCTTAGGGTCATCACCTTTAAAAAGTTCACCAATTTTCTTGCCAACTTTTATTAAAGGCCAAAGTGGATTTTTCTCTACCAAGGTATTACCTCTGGTTTTTTCCGGCATTAATTCAGGAATCATTTTCATAGCGGTAGGAAAATAGGCCATATGCGAAGTTACCACAATAGCTTTATTATTTTCTTCTAAAGCCCTGCCTAATTCTTCTTTGCCGGATATTTCAGTTTGTTTCATTAATTTTTCTTTTGATCTAGGTTTAGCTGAAAAAAATATAGCTTTAATATATTCTCTAAATGTTTCTCTTGATAAATTTTTAACCTCTTGATTACTGGCTTTTTCCCCTAGAATATGGCGAGCGTTCTCAACCAATACATTTAAGCGATCTTTTTGTAATTTCTGGGCTAAGCCTTCTGGCTTAATAGATTCTTGAACTGGGGGCTTGTCTTTAATATCTTGGGGGGTTTCATTTTCATGATCATAATTTATTTTATCAATTTCTTCCCTAATTTTTTCGATTTTTTCATCTTCTTCTCTTTCTTCTTGACTAGAATCAACTTCTATTTCTTTTTTTTCTAAATTTTCATTTTTCTCTGTAATTTCCTCACCTTTTTTATTTATCTCATCTTCCGGTATATTTTTTTCTCTTTCTCTCATATATATTTTTTTAATAATTAAATTAATATTAATTTACTAATCACTTATCTTATAAACCCCCTTAAATTACTCTAAATTTGCTTTTTTGTCAATACTTAAGTTATTCATGTAAAGGTTGAAATAGAAATGTCCTACTTTGGATTATTTAGAAATGTCCTATTTGATAGTTTTTTAATTTAATTATTATTAAGCTGATGTGGCTTATTAGAAGACTGAAATCTTCCATAAGGATTTCCTCGCGATTAATAAACCCTCGTACCATCTCGACCGCAGTGGAGAGATCCTTATGATTAGATTTAGCCTAGGTTAGCTATCAATAATAACTCGTAGCTGTCAGTCGCGAATAACAGCTACTATTAAAATAATTAATACAAATTTAATTGTGAGAAAGCAAGGCGGGAATCTCTGATTCCCGCTTAGGCGGTTTTATTTAAACGCGGAGATAAATCTCCGCCTACGCGTGAGAAAAAAAATTTATTATTCGATATCCGTGAAACTCGCAATCTTTTACCTAGGCGTAAACAAACATCTCATTCCGCGTAGCTGGAGATTTATCTCCAGGGGTTAGAATAATTCGGGTAGAGGTGAGCCCTCGCTCGCCTCTAAAATAAAGCCAAAGCGAGGGCTTTGGCCGACCCTTTTTATTATAAATACTAAAATAATTTTCAAAAAGCTAAATTCTCTAAAATTATTAATCTGTCTTTATTAAAGAATCATTTAAATAATAATTATAATAACCTGAATATTTATAATCTTCGGGGTTTTTAACCAGTTTGGCCCGGACAGGGTTATTGTGGATGTAATTAAGTTTTTGTTTTAAAAATTTTATAGAAAAAATATTTTCTATCCAGTTATGGCTTTGCCAGAGTTTATGGTTTTGTTTTTATCTTAGGTAGGTGCGGGTCGCGACCCGCACCTACGCAGGGATATTTTTTAATTTTTTTTCGAAAAGGTTGGATCTCCTGATCCAACCGGAAAAGCCACGCGGATCAGGAGATCCGCGCTTCTCGGGTAATTTTAAGGGCTTCCTTGGCAGTTTGTTTTATACTAGGTAGTTTCCAATGGTTTTCTATTCTAAACCTAACCACCAAAACCTTACCCGCCGCTAAGCCTAAAACCATACTATATTATTCCGCTAATTGACCCGTCACATAAATCCTTTTCTGCGTTGTCCCGGGCGGCCAGCAGGTGACCAAGGTAATTATCCCCTCTCCTTGATTTTTTCCTACAATTTCTGAAGCATCGGATTCAATAATTTTTGGTTCCTGATTAACCTTATATTTTATCTGTTCGTCATTTTTATCCATTAAAATAATTTCATCATCCAGAGCCAATTTATCCAAATTAACAAAAACCAAAGCGTATTCGGCTCGGGGGTGAATGGAAGAAGAATGACCGAAAAGAGCTAAGTTTTCTTTTTTTAAATCCTCTATACTATTGGGATACATCACTACTCCATTATCAAGATTATTTTCCACAAAATCGTTTTTGTCACTGATAAAATCTTTTTCCGGCAAGATTAAAACCGCCTCCTGGCCTAGCTTGGGTATAATCACTTTTTTTAAATTATCATAAGGTGAAATTTTTTCTTCTGGTTCAATTATAACCGTATTGGTATTAGGAATATTTAAAACAGCCGGCGGAGAAACATATCTTTCATTAACAATCGGCCAGTAAAAATAAAAAAATAAAAATAAAATCCCTAAAATAATTACTCCTAGTATGGTGTAGTTTAATTTATTTTTATTCATAAATATTTTTTTAAAATTTTAAAATCCTGGGCCAAATCATCAAATTTATGGCGATTATAAGTAGCCACCGCTGGATGAAAAAGAGGGATTAACTTAAAGTCCTGGCCCGAAGGGCTAAAAACCTGCCCTTTCATTTTGCTAATACCCTGGATCAAATCCTCTAAACCATATTTTTCCATCAAATACCGGGCTGAGAAATTACCCAAAGCCGCTATGGCCCGAGGCTGAATAATTTCAATTTGCCGGTCAAGATAAGGGGTGCAGCTTTCTATTTCCTCCAGCTCGGGGTTACGATTTGAGGGCGGCCGGCACTTTAAAATATTACCGATGTAAATTTCCTCTCGCTCCGCTCCGATTGACTCTAAAAGCTGATCAAGCACTTTGCCGGCCGCCCCGCAAAAAGGCCGGCCGGTTTTGTTTTCCTGCGCTCCAGGCGCTTCGCCGACAAACATAATTTTTGCTTCATGAGAACCCTGACCGATTACCGGCAAAGTACGAGTTTTATTAAGTTCACATCTTTTACAGGCTATAACTTCTTCTTTAATTAGTTTCATTTGTTGGTTTTTATCCATAAGTTGACTTAATTTATTGCTATAGTAAGATATATTAGCACAGAAACAGCGATGGTGTCACTAGTTTACCTACGGGAAATGAAAAGCGACTTAAAAGTGTCGCGTGACTAGCGGGTTCGACTCCCCTACGTTGGCTCTACTGGGAGCGAATTGAAAAGTATAGGATAGGTGGGAGACTAGGAGGATCTAACGCCAGTTAGATAAGAGTCGTTATTGGAATACCACCCAAGTATCTGAGCTAACCCCGAAGATGCTACACCATAAGGTCTTCGGCCTAGAGAGTTCTGTGTACAGGGAGCGCTTGCGCTCCCTTTTTTCTTTTTTTCATTTGTTCTTTTCTAGTCATAATACAATATTGACAAAAAAATGGGTTTTTGTAAAATAGAGAATTTTGACTTAATTTTAATAAAATTATAAAATAAAATAAATAATAATTAAACTAAAAAATTATGAGAAACCGAGAACAATCCCCACCTGAAGAAATTTCAAAAAACGGTCCAGAAAATGAAAAAAAACCCTTGAATAAAAAAGAGATAAGCTCGACTTTATGGAGAAAGATTAAAGACGGCGGAAAAGTAGCTGCCATAGTAACCCTTTTAAGTATGCCCGGCATAAGATCTTTAAAAGCCCAGGAAAAAGGAGAAGGGAGAAAAATTAAAACAAAAGAAAGAATTGAAAAACTAGTAGAAAATTCTGCTGAAAAAGTCCAAAAAATAATATCTATTATAAATGAAAAAGGACAAGAAGGTACAATGGGCAATACTCCAGTAAAGCGACTTGAATCATCAGATGGATCAATAACAACAGTTGGTTATTCAGATGATAACTATAATAATGAAATGGAACCAAATGAAAGTGAATGGCTATTACATGGAAATGAAAAGGCTTCAATGAGTTATTTAGATGAAGGAGCAAATGGTTCAATTGATAGAATTGTCCTTAATAATGATAAAACTAATAAATTTATTGGTGAAAAAAGAGCTTTTAATAAATTAAATAGTTTCGTCCCTATGGAAACATTAGCTGATAAAGCTAAAATTAAATCTAGTTTAGAACCAAAAGATCAAGCTATATACGAAATGAATAATAATGAAAACGAATATTCCATTAAAGTAGCGGAGTTTGAAAATGGAAAAACTTCTTTATTGTCCGGAAAAGAGGCAAAAGAATTAACTGAAAAAATACAAGCTCATTTTTATCAAGAAATGTCTGAATTGTTAGATAATATTGAAAAATAATAATTTTTTAAAGTATTAAAAAACTAAAAAAAGTCTATATATTGAGGGTTGTCTTTGACACCCCTCTTTTTTTAATAAAAAAACTTCTGACCTTTAAAAAGATCAGAAGTTAAATAAAAAACTAAGACGAATATTCTAAACTTTTTTCAATTAAAGCTGACAAAACTTTTTTTTGCGGAAACCATCCACGAGGATTTCTTCTGCGACAAAATGTCCAACATCTGTCTTGCTTTCTAAAAATATAAGTATTAAAGCCGGCTAAAGTTTTCCTGCGAGTACTACCACTATTTTCACGGCTCAACTTTTCAACAAGATTTTTTAATAGGACTATTTCAAATCTGTCTGGTTCTTCTGATTGATGGCTAATAGCTACCAAAGAAAAACTGCCGCTTTGAGTCAGAGAAAATTCTTTTCCGTCAAAAAAAGCAATGCCTAATTCAGACAATTTCTTAACAACTTTTTCATTCATTACTGATCCTCCTAATTGTATTTAAAGGAACTTTAATGCTTTAGATTAACAAAATATATAAAATCAATCAAATCAGAAATTTTATTAATTAATCAATCCGCCGTGATAATCTAGTTTATAGACTAAATTTTTTTTATAGTAAATTTCTTCCCGGCCGCTAAATTCTGCTAAATTACCCTTGGCTTTATTTTTATATTCAAAATTATCATTGATTAAATCACAAGCCCCCCGGAAAGGCTTATTTTTATCGACCTTTGATAAGGCCGTTTTAAGAAAATTATAAATCTCTTTTGGTGAAATTTTATCTGATAAAACTTTTCCATAATAATTCATAGTCCAAATTGACTTTTTATTGTAAAAAACAACTTCTTGCCCACTAAATGGATTATAACCATAATAACGGTCACGATAATAAAAAGAATTTTCTTTAAAGTAAAATTCCTTAGCCCCATCGGCTAATACTTCCTCTCCCCCTTCACCGCTACTGGCATAGGTATTCTGCTTGGCTTTTGCTAAAAATATTGATAATTCTTTAAAATTCATAAAATTTAAACTGAAATTTCTTTAATTATTTCCGTTGCTTCCCTTAATTCTCTTCGAGCTTCATTAAAATCAGGGTCTTTCTTAGTGCCACAATACATAGCGTTACGCCATAACTGCCAGGCTCGATAAAAATCAATTTCTTTTTTATCTATATCTTTATTATATCCCTCTAAAAAAGAATTTTCGTATTCTTTGAGCTTATTTTTCTCTACTATTACTCCTTTCTCCTTAAACATTACCCGCGTCTGCTCAAAAAATCCACCAATGTCTTTGGCTCGCGAAGAAATCATAATATCAGTTAAATCCATGAGTCCCACCCTACCTTCTTCATCTTGAATAATATTCTCAGGATGTAAATCACCATGATTTACGACCAATTCAGAATTTTCTTTTATTTCTTTTTCCATTTTTATAATTTGTTCGTAAAGAGCCTTCAATTCCTGATTAAACTTTCTATCTCTGTTTTCAATAATCCCAAAACATTTTATACTCACTGTTTGCATAATATTTTCTAGGGCCGAATCTGGAATCTTTTTAGACTGTTCAAATCTATTAATATCCATGCTGTGAAATTCTTTCATACGTTCGCCAATATTTTTAAATAGTGCCACTTTTTTCTCTTCCGGCATTTGTCCAATTTTTTCCATAATATTTTTTCCCTTCACCTCTTCGTAAAAAACTGATTGGGAATCACCTAAATATTCAACTGGTCTTGGTACTGACCCTTTTGGCATTTGTTCATAAATAGAAAGCATATCTTGATAGACTCTTTCCATATCATGATTGGAATTATTGGAAAGATAATAAGATTTTTCTTCCGAGCCATATTCTACCACATATTTTTCAAGTAAACCTTTGGTTGCTTTTTTTATTTCTTTCAATTTAAGCTCTTCCTCAGCAAATTTAGAAAGTTTTTCTGTATCAAAAACCTCAGGAGAAGTTTCCTGGAGAAGCATTTTTCTTTCCTCCTGTTCAAAGTCTTTTCCTAATTCTTGAGAAGCTATAGCCATTTTTTTTAATTAAAATTAGATTATAGAACCAATATTTTAGCAGGCCGGATTTTTGGTACAGGGATAAAAAGTATTCGGCTTATACTTAGCCACTTTCACTAATTATCTGTTTAACTTTTTTTATCAATTCAGAGGGATCAATCTGGGTTTTAACTAAAAAATCTGTGGCGCCGGATTCTTTGCTTTTTTCTTTCATGGAATTTTTAGCCAGATTGGTCAGCATTATAACCGGGATGTCTTTCAGGGCTTTATCCTTTTTCAATTTTTCTAAAACTTTTATTCCGTTTTCGTTAATTAGAACCAAATCAAGAAGAATAAGATCCGGATTTTGTTCTTTGGCTATTTTAATCCCCTCTTCTCCACTTCGGCCAGCCAGAAAAATAAAGCCCTCCTTCTCAAACTTAAACTGATACATCTTGATTTGGTCTCGGTCATCTTCAATTAGTAAGATTTTAGGTTTTTTTCCCATTTTTTTTATTCTCTTTATGATTTCTTATCTTTTAAATTAAGGTTATTTTTATTTTTTAGCAATCGGCAAACTAATGTAAAAAGTGGTGCCTTTGCCCAACTTGCTTTCGAGCCAGACCTGGCCCTGGTGGCCACTTACAATTTCTTTAACAATAAAAAGCCCCAGCCCGCTGCCGTCTGTGTACATATCCGTAGCATTTTCGGCCCGAGCAAACTTAGTAAAAAGCTTACTTATTTCTTTCTTGGGAATACCAATACCGTTGTCAGAAACCTTAATCAGAATATTATCTTTCTCTTTTTCCGCCTCAACCATAACTACGCCTTTTTTTCTTCTTTTACTCCGGGCTTCCTTAACTTGGACAAGAGAAGGGGTATATTTCAGGGCGTTCGACAAAAGATTACCTATCGCTTCCACTAAATACTTTTTTTTCGCATAAATTTTCGGCAAGGGAGAAACCGGTTTTTGCCAGATTAAATTTATTTTTCTCTGTTTCGCTTCCAACTCTGCTTCTTTAACCGCTTCCTCAATCACTTCTTCCGGTGAAATTAGAGCTGTTTTATCGTCTAAACTAAATTTAACCGCGTCAAACTCCGAAGCCCTTAAGATATCATTGATAATTTTCTCCAATTTCACGCTTTTATCATAAACACTTTGGTAGAATTCTTTCTTTTTTTCTGGAGGCAACTTCTCCATCTCACCCTGAGCCAGCATTGAAGATACTCCTTTAATGACCGAGACCGGGGTCCGGAGTTGATGCGAAGAAATATCCAAAAACTCCGACTGAATTTTAAGAACTTTCTCCAAGTGGACATTTTTCTCTTTTACTTCTTTGGCCATTTTTTTAAGATCAACATTCTTTTGCTTAATATCCCGGGTTTGCTCATCCACTTTCTGCTGAAGAGTTTTGGTAAAGTCCTGCACCTGCTGGTACAACCGGGCGTTTTCTAAAGCGATAGAGGCTTGGTTGGTTAGAGAATCAAGAAGCTGTAGATCTTCTTTAGTGTAGGCGTCCTTAGATATTTTCTCGCCCAAAACAATGATACCGATCAATTTATTTTTAATAATCAAAGGCAGACACAAGGCCGCTTCAATTCTTTTCATATTAGCCTTTAATTTACCAATTTCCGACTTTTCACCCTGATTACTTTTTAAAGACTCCAGTTCCTGGTAAATAACTGGTTTTCTTTTTTCTAAAAGGTAATTGGTAAGAAAGTTGTTTCTGACTAGAGAAATACCGTTAGCCACGGAAAAGCCAATATTACTTTTCACCTGGTAATTATGGGTTTCTTGGTCAAATAATAAAACACCAGTCCGGTCCAGTTTCATGGTATCCCGGATGGTTTTAACAATAGAATCAATAATTTGGTCTAAATCAATAGAATAAGTCAGTTCCTGGGCCAGTTTTTCCAGAGTAGCTTGGTAGTTGTAAATACTGGCAAAGAAGTATTTGTTGGCAATTCTTTCTAGGTAATTCTTTAATGGCTCAAAGAGGATTAAGCCGAGCAAAAGGACAATTGGCCCCCAAACACCCGGAGGAATGATTTCCTTAAAATAAGTCATTTCCAGCCAATAAAGACCGAGGGCGAGGAGAAGGAGGAAAATAACGGTGGAAGCATAGATGGCAGTGCGCTTGACCACCAGGCGGATGTCCATGAGACGATGGCGGGTGATAGCATAAAAAACTGCTAGAATAAAAGGTAATATAAAAAATGGAGCCGCATTAACAAAAGTGGAAATCTTAAATATTACTGGTAAAACCAAATTAAATAAAAGGATGCAAAAAAACATAATAAAAGTACCAGCAAGAATAAATCGCAGCTGCATCTTAGTAATACCAGTGGAACGTTTAACTTTTTTAATTAGAATAATAAATGCTGAAAGTAAGGAACCAACGGCTACAATAAGAAATAATAACATACCGGGTTTAACTACTGGTGATCTATTTCCTTGTTCGTCAAATGTTACTTCAGAAAAAAGTAGAGGCGAAAAGGACACAATACAAGTTAGAACTCCAGCTAATAACAAAGGAAAGAGATATTTCTTTTGAAGATTAATCTTCGACTTAGGAAATGTATGAATAAATAAAAAAAATGAAATACAAATAATTACAGCGAAAATCATTACAGCTCTCATCCAAAAAAGAATGTTTGAAACTTCTTGAGTTGAAATTGAAAAATAATTGGCAACTGCCCAAAATGCTAAAGAAACACAAAATACCATAAATGCCAAATGCATGGCGTTTCGTGGGTTTTGTTTAATAACGAGATAACCTATAATAATGCCTAATGTTGCTGTGAAAATAGTGAATAATATATTCATATAAGTTGATCATTTAAACGAATCAATCGCCGGCGAAAGCGAAAATCATACCCATTAATAATCATCCGGGTCATATAAGCACCAATAACACCGGAAAAAATAGCCGCAGTACCTAATTGAGGCCATGATACAAGTGTCTTGCCTACCGCTTTAAGAGATTTCATCATTCTCGGAGAAATATTTTGCTTACCAACTACTTGAGAACTTAGCTTAACCATTTCTGATTTTGTTGGAGGTTTTTTAGCATTAATCAAATTGAGTACTTTATTATCAGGTAAACCGTGAAATAATGGGACATCTATTTTCTTATGATATGGGTAATAATCAACCAACACTCCGTCATCATTATCAGTAAGCATAATTAGCGGTTTTTTAAATTTACGGGCATATTTTCGTAAAAGTACTTTAATTTGTAAATTGTCCACCTCATCAAAAACAATGTCTGATCCCTGACAAAATTGTCTTATATTATTTGAATTTAAACCCTTTGGAAATAAAGATAGCTTTGTGTATGGATCAATTTCTAATATTTTTTGTTTAACAATATCAATTTTCTCCTCTCCAAGATAAGGCACTCCTAACGTTATCCGATTTGTATTTGAAAGTTCTAATATATCAAAATCTGAAAGTTTGAGATGTTGGGCGCCTCCTTGTAAACGCAGTGTTATCGCAATGTTTGACCCTACAGAAACCCCGGCAATAGCCACACATGCTTTTCGATATTCTTCTTGCTCCTGATCAGTAATGAGATATCTATTTCTTGAAGTACGAATTCTCTGAAAATCCTTCGGCGACAAAAGGTGAACCAGACTTTTGTTCCATGGATACCAGATCCATCTTCCCTTCTCTTTTGACGATCTTTTAGAAAAATATTTTTTCTTGAATAAATTATACTGAGCTTGATTAAAAGATACCCCCGGATTAAAAAATTTATACAATTCAATTATCTGCTCATCAAACTCATCAATTATTTTAACACCCTTTATTTTGCTGATTTTTTCAATTATATTACGAGATTTTTGATAACTAAAAACCTTGAATTTATCTTGTATTTTATTGTTGATTAATTTTTTACCCATTTTTGTTTAATTGCCGGCGCGAAATAAGTTTTGTCTCCTTGTTTTCTCAAGTCAATTTTAGGAATAGCTCGTTCCTTAATTGCCTGATATAAATGATTGTATTCCAAATTGACTTTTCTTAAAGATTTAACAATTATTTCTCGGAACTTTTTCTCTAATTCTTTATTAATTGGAATATCTTTCAAAATTTCTATGTGAATTAATAAGTATTGACTCTGATCACTGGCTCTATTTGCTGTTTCTAACACAAATTTCCCCGTGGTTAAACTAATTAATTCTTTTGATTCTAGAGCTAATTTAATATTTTCTGGATAAATATTAAGACCATAAACAGTTACTGTAAAATCACTTCTGCCAAATAAGTAGACATAAGGTAAGTGCCAAAAACATCTTCCGGTAATTTTTTCTGCCTTTTTTTCTGTGTAACCAAATGACTCTATGAGCTTAATTATCTTATGATAAGTTAACACTTTTCCTCGATCATGAATATTGTAACGTACTAAAGGAATCTCTGTGTTAAAAGATGTAAGAATAATTTCATTATTATCAATTTCTATATATTTAAACATTGGATAATATTGATTAAGAGACGGCACATAATCTGTTCCAAAATATTCTTTACATTTATCTTTGTTATTGCTAAAAAGTCTTCTCACAAATGTACTTAAGGGAGTTTCATGACCCATAATAGCTGCGTCAGCAGTACCATAAAGATTCATTGATGAATAGTAGTAACTCTTATCGCTAATACCCACTTTGTTATAAATATAAGATCTAAATTCTTCACTTAAAGATTCCGAGGCGAAAAAAAATTTTAATCTAATTTTTTTCCAGTTGATACCCATTTTTTGACCATCATCAATAATATCTCTAATAAAAGGAGGGTAGCCACTTATTATTATCTGATCAAAATACCGATGTAGTTTCTTAATAGAATTTAATATCTCATTTTTATTGATTCCCGGAGTAATTATTGTCAATGGATATGCCTTCTGCGAGATCCTCATCGAACAGTTAAGAGTGAATGTTCCACCAATGTAAATACCAAGTGAAAAACCATTTATTAGAAGTGTTTTATATTTGTTAATCTCAAATATCTCCTTTAAAAAAAGCTCATAGATAAAAGTGGTTTCTCTTTCTATTTCAGGAGACCGTGGCCAGAAAAATGGATTACCTGTAGAACCAGAACTAGCCGAAATAATAGGGGCGGTCATTTTCCCATGCCAACAAAGAGATTCCATCGGATATTGCTTTAAATAATTCTCTTTATCGATCCATGGAACTTGCTTTAAATCACTGGCGGTTTTTATTTTTTCAGGATCAATATTATTCTTTTTCAAAAAATCTTTATAGGCTGGAACCTGAGAGCTTACCCGACGAAAAAATGTTAAAGCGCGATTTTTACTTTCTTCCTCAAAGATTTCGGGATTAGCCTGGACAAGGCTTTTAGAAATACGATTTATGTCGCTTCCGTAATAAGTACCCCAGTCTTTTAGAGAAAACAAATTTTTATAAATTTTATTTTTATCTAAAATCATATTATTTTGTCGCAACTACAATCATTAGTTCAGACTTATCTTTATATTCAGTACCATCCCAGTCACCATATATTTTAACTTTCGTAAAGCCAACATTTTTACATAAGGTCTGAAATTCTTTGTCAGTATAAATTCTCATGGAGTATGGAGCGCTGGCTTCCTTTTTTATTTTTCCATCCAATAAAAACCATTGACCTTCTTCACGCTTAATTGCTTTATTATACTGTCTAAATAATTCAAGTTTTTTTTCTGTTTTTAAGGTTCTGATTTCATGAGTTTTTATTAATCCCTTCATGAATTTCGGTACAGTAACATGCGTATGCATTAAAAATTTACCACCCGGTTTCAATACGGCATAAAAATTTTTGAGTGCTTTTACGTTATCGGTTTCATCTTCAAAAAAACCAAAAGAATAAAACATATTAATAACCGCGTTAAATTCATTTTTAAAATCCAATTCCCGCATATCTTTCTTTATAAAGCGTATATTGGGTAATTTTGCTTTCTGTAAACCTTTATTAGCAACTGCTAAAAATTGCTCATTAATATCCGCTCCCACCACATCAAAGCCCATAGCCGCAAGAGTTAATGAATGTCTTCCATATCCTGAAGGGCAATCTAAAATCTTGTCGCCTTTATTTAAACAGCAGAGTCTTTGCACTCCCTCGCTTTCTTTTTTTGTTCTATTGTCTAAATCAAGAGGTGAATTTAAAAATCCTTCCGATGAATTATCTCCCTCAAGGTAGATATTATTAAAATAACCACCTTGGCTTTTCCACCAGTCTTTTTTGATTTTGTATTCCATAATTATTCGATTAATTGCTTATTAAAATTAATAAATTTTAAGGAATGGTTCGAAGCTCATGATATTTTTTAATTAATTGTGAGAGTATATCTCCGGCCTGGGCAGGAATATCTTTCTTCTCCAACCCCAATGACTGCAGTGCTTTCCGCCATTTTGCTATGTTTTTAGTAGAGAGATCAATATATTTATCAGAGGGTTTTTTGGGAGGTGAAGTCAATACTCGCATATCGGCTAACCTTATTTCTTCTTTTAATGAAGGGTTTTTTGAAATTTTGTCTTTAATTTGCTTTTGAATTTTCCGCTATTCCTAACCAGAAATTAAAGAGACTTATAATAATAAGAAGATATAGGTCCATTATGGTATATTTAACACCTTTTTAAATTCATTTGTTGATTTTTTTTTCTTTAAAAGAAAATCTTTTGATTGATATTCTGGATTTAGAACGTGGTCTAGAGAAAGGTTGAATTTGCCTGACTTAAGAGATTCTTCCAAAATTATTTTTCTGGCTAAATAGGACATTGCACATCCAGCTAAAAAAGCGGCGTTCCCGAGTTGTGGCCAGGTATAAAGAGACTTTCCAATTTCCAAAAGAGAACCTTGCATTCTTGGTACCACATTTTCGGGATGCACCCAACGAGAAATAATTCTTGCCGCTTCAATTTTTGGCGTTTCCGGCGTAATTGCTAGTAATTCTTTCTCTGGTACATCACCGTGTAAAAGCGGTCGATTCGGTTCTAAATCAAACCTTTCTATGTCTACAATAATATTATCTCCATTATCTGCTGCCATAATAACTGGGATGCGATGTTTGCGAGCTAAAAGTCTTATTTGTACTTTTAAGTATAAATTATCCATTTCTTCTATTAAAACATCAACTGATCTTGGTTTTAATAGAAAATTATCTAGATTTTTTATATTGAGGCCATTTCTGAATAATTTTAAATTACTATATGGGTTAACCTCGTAAACTTCTTGTGCACTCAGATCAGTTTTTTTCTTTCCCACATTAATAAAAGTAGTTCTAATTCTATTTATGTTTGAAGCCGCTAAATGGTCGTAATCCGCTAAGTGCATATTCTTCGGCCCTCCTGAATACAGAAGATTAGCGACCGAACTATTACCTACGCTCAAACCAGCTATTGCTATTGATGCATTATAAAATTTTTCTTGTTCCTTTTTGGTTATTAGATTCCTATTACGGGAGGTTCTAATTTCTGTATGTAAACTCTCCGGTAAAAAATGGACAAGATGATTATTCCAGGGGTAATATACCCAAGTACCAAATAATTTTTTATCTTGTTGTTCATAAAATGATTTTCTAAAATTTGACAGTTCAGACTTTTTTACTTTTCTAAATATTGATTTTGGATGACGGATATAAAAAAGTTCAGATATTTGATTATCAATTTCATCCACTATAAAATTTGCTGTCTTTAAAAACTTATTTATTTTTCCTAAGTTATTTTTACTTCTTGGGTTAAGTAATAGTGGTTTGTAGAAATTATTCTTTTTTGACATATTCTGGCTTTATTTTTGATGAAAAATATTTTGGGTCACCATAGGTAAATAATTCTACCGAGGGAAAAATACGATGACCGACTGTACGCAGAAGATATTCATATTCACGATTAATTTTAAGCAAATTATGATGTATAGTATTAGCTATTTTATTTTTTAATTTCTTGTTTATTTTTATACCGTGAGCTAATTCAACAGCCACATAAAAAGTCTGATTATGATTTCTGTCAAGTAGGATGTCAATAAAGTATTTTCCAGTAACTATATGCATGATATCTTTCTGTTCAAGACATTTTTTGATATGTTCCGGATAAATATTTGCCCCGTAAAATATTTTTGTATTATCTGCTCTGCCAAATAAGTAAACAAAAGGTAGTCGAGTAATAACATCTCCACATTTATTTTTTGTCATTTCTTTTATAATATTAATATTAAAGTTTTTCAGTGTTTCAGTCATTTTATTAAAAGAAATAACACCTCCAGTATCCCCAATAGAATATCTGACTAATGGAATACCGCCGTATGTAGTGAAAATTAAATTTCCATCAATTTCCTCAAAATATTTAAATGGAGGGTAATATTGAAGTAATGAGGGTAGTCTTTCGTCTTTAAACAAAGCTTTACGTAGTTCTTTATTTTCCGAGACGAGTTTTCTAATGTAAATTGATAAAGGCGTTTCATGGCCAAGAATCGCAGCGTCAGCTGAACCGTAAGTGTTAATCGAACTTTTATAATAGTTTTTTACCCCAATTCTTTTATAAATATATTTTCTGAATTCTTCGCTGAAACCCTCTCCACCAGAGATAAATTTAATATTATATTTTTCCCATCCTAAATTCTCTTTTACTCCTTTATCAATCACATCTTTTAGCACAGCTGGGTAAGCTGAAATTATAACTTGATCAAAATATTTACCAATATTTTTAATAATTCGTAGTATCGAATCTCTATCAGAACCAGGAGTTACAGCCGTTAGCGGATATCCTTTTTTTATTAAATTCATCAAGCTATTGAGTGTAAATACACCGGCAACATACATTCCCATAGCGTAGCCGACAATAAATAGAGTCTTATTTTTATCTGCCTTAAAAAAGTTTTTAAGAATAATTTCGTATTCGAGCGTCGTTTCATATTCCAGACCTAAACCTCTCGGCCAAAAAAATGGTTCGCCTGTAGATCCGGAACTTACTGAAATTAAATTCATCTGCTGGAAACTGCCACTCCAACAAAAATCATTTAAATCATACTTCTTGAGATAATTTTTTTTGGTAGTAATAGGTAAAGAGCTAAATTCTTTTTTTGTTATAATGTTTTTAGTATTAAAGGCCTTATCTTTTAAAAACTTATTGTAAGATGGCACTTCCTTTGAGGCTTTGCGAAATAACTTCAAGGCCATTTTTTGCCCTAAATCTTCAATTTTTTCTGGAGATTCAGTAACTAAAAAATTAAAAAACTTATCTGAAGACAAATTATAAAAGTTGATAAAATCCTTATATGAGTTTCTATAAATTAATTTGAATATGTCACTTTTTTTAATCATAAATATAAAAATAAAAAATAAGCTAATAAATTAATCCCATAGTATAAAATTACTTTTATGGTATATGCTTAAGCTCATGATATTTTTTAATTAATTGTGAGAGTATATCTCCGGCCTGGGCAGGAATATCTTTCTTCTCCAACCCCAATGACTGCAGTGCTTTCCGCCATTTTGTTATGTTTTTAGTAGAGAGATCAATATATTTATCAGAGGGTTTTTTGGGAGGTGAAGTCAATACTCGCATATCGGCTAACCTTATTTCTTCTTTTAATGAAGAGTTTTTTGAAATTTTGTCTTTAATTTGCTTTTGAATTTTCCGTGGTGAAAGACGCCAAAAATCTTTTCTGTTCACACGGTAATAATCAAGTAAAATAAAAAGTTCAAATAAAAGTTTGCGAGTTCGTTTTGGACCGAGATTTCCGTGCGCCACGCTTACTTTGGCGCTTTTATTTTGTTTTTGCCACCAAGAATCAAGGATGCGAGAACGCATTTTTAATGATTTATCTGAACAGGCAACTCCTGACTGGGCCAGAGCCTCAAGAGTGTTATAAGGACTTTTTCCTTTTTGCAGCGCTTTTATGATAATTTCCGCCAGCTCATGGGCGTCAATAACACCCATTTGACTCTGATTTGTTAATAAACGAAATTCTTCAAGTGCGTATCCCTGACTTTCACCGCCGTCAATTTCCTTATGACTGGTATTAAAGTCGGTAAGTTGAAAAACAGAGGTTGTCGGAATAATCTCTTGTATATTGGCAATTCTGTGACTATTACGCATGGCAAATAAAATATTTGTCTGTGAACCGGCCAGGGCCACTTTTTTTAAGAGAGAAAGTGACGGCTTTTCTTCGCCGTGTGTAAAGGGAATATCTAAACCCATACCACCGATGCCGGTCGTACCAATTTTTATGTATTGTGAAATATTAATTTTTTTTCTTTCCTTTTTCCAAAAATCATAGCTTAGTAGATGATATAAAATCTTATAGTATCGAAGCAGAAGAAGAGAACCCATTCCTATACCCTCTATAATACTTGATGAAAACTTGGCATAAGAACATTGGGTAGGAGTATTTATACTGTCAATAATATAGTCAGGACAAAAATCAAGGATAATTTTATAGAGAGGTTCTTTTTTAACCTCATCCTTTTTTATATCGGAAGCAAGAAAATTTTTTAATTGGACATTACTTTGCTTAGTATTTTTTTTAAAAGAAGATTGACTAAACCATGACGGCCACAATAGATTATTTTTATATTTCTTTATCTTTACCTTTTTATCTCTTTCAATTTTTTCAATAAATTTCCAATTCTTATCATTTTTTAAGCCAACCACTCCAATATTTTTAACTTTTTGATCTAAAAGAACGGTAACCGTATTTTTACCAACCAAACCTGTGCCTCCAAGTATTAATATTTTTTTATTTTTTAACCCTTGAGCCATTATATTGTATAAGAAAAAAATGAGTATAATTTAGTTATTAAAATTATACCATAAAATGCCTCTTTTTACAAAAGTAAAAAGGATAATTTTTTTCTAAAATAAAACTCTTTAAACTATTTATTATTTAACCAAAGGCAAACACAAAGCCGCTTCAATTTTTTTCATATTAGCCTTAAGCTTGCCAATCTCTGAGCGATCACCATGGCCGTTACTTTTTAAAGACTCCAGTTCTTGGTAAATAACTGGTTTTCTTTTTTTTAATAAATAATTAGTGAGGAAGTTATTTCTAACTAGAGAAATACCATTGGCTACGGAAAAGCCAATATTACTCTTAACCTGGTAATTATAGGTTTCTTGGTCAAATAATAAAACACCAGTCCGGTCCAGTTTCATGGTTTCTCTAATAGTTTTGACAATGGAGTCAATGATTTGGTCTAAGTCAATAGAATGAGTCAGTTCCTGGGCCAGTTTTTCCAGAGTAGCCTGGTAGTTGTAAATACTGGCAAAGAAGTATTTGTTGGCAAGATTTTCGAAGTAATTTTTCAGAGGTTCGTAAATAACTAAACTGAAAAGAAGTACAAGAGGACCCCAGACACCAGGAGTAATGATTTCCTTATAAATTTTTTTCCGTTATTACTTTTATACCATTTTTAGATAAAAGATCTGCTGTAACTCCGTTACCTTTTACTAAAGTACCCGAAAAAGTACCATCATAAGTCTTGCCAAAACCACAAGAAGGACTTTTTGACTTACCAATGAATTCTTTCACTCCTAATAATTTGGCTATTCTTAAGGTTTCGCTAGCTCCCTTTTTAAATTCCTCCGTTACTTCTCTCCCTTCTTTATTTAATACTCTGCCGTCTTTTTGAATCTCCTGGGGAATTCTAGGAGTAGGCAAACCTCCTAATTGTTCCGGGCATACGGGAATAACCTGGCCTTGTTTAAATAATTCAATTGCTTTTTGGCAAGGTTTAAATTTTGCATCCCACCGGCATTTAATACCCAAAAGACAGGCACTTATTAATTTTGGTTTGCATTTATTATTCATATCAAAATTATATGATAAAAAAGCCGTCGTTTAAAACAACGGCTCTATATTTATATTTTCTTCAAAAGATTATCTAATCTCCTCAGAGAGCTCTTTGTCCCCCTTCTATTTATTCCCAAGAAAGTAATATTTATATCTTCTTTTGCTAGTTTTTTCTGAAGAGCTGCTATAAAATGTCCTGGCTGGTGTGCCTTATAAATTTTCAAAATCAAGTTTTTTATATATATAAACTAATAGTAAGCATTAATGTATACTATTAGTTTAAATTATCATAAATTTGATGTCAAATACAAAAAATCCACATTTTAGTTTATGAAGGGTTATCAAATCAAATTTAATAGATCAACTTTAGAAGATTGGTTCTGCTTTTTTGGCTAAGATAGACCTTTCAGCGCCGAACCTAAATAAAAAACTGGGAGACCAGGATTTTCACCCGCCTAAAAATTTCTCCGGGGCTTGGATTCGAACCAAGATTACCTGAACCAGAATCAGGCGTCCTGCCATTAGACGACCCCGGATCGAGAAATTTTTGGCGGGCGGACCAGGATTACCTGAACCAGAATCAGGCCTCCTATTTATCCCGTCCCCATTCGAGTAAAACGAGAATTGGGTGCGGGACCATTAGACGACCCCACTATGTAATAATATTTTAGTATTAAGATTTTATCGGCCGAAGCCCGAAATTGATCTTGAACCAAGGAAATAAGTCAAAAGAAAATTAAAGGGCGAAGACGATCTCGACTTGTTTTTATTCTTTTAAGCTTTTAAAACCTGCCCGTCAAATGATTTTAGAACATCCTCAAAGTCTTCATTTTTTTTATCTTTTTGCCCAAGTTTACTGGACTTTCGGTTAATATTAACCTGACTGATTACAAATTTTATTCTCAAGGGTTTTTTAAAAAATTTACCAATTACCTTTTCTATCTTAACTATATTTTTATTATCACTCAATCTTTCCTGATGAAACTTAAAATTACAGCCAATTATTAATTTATCCTCTTTATGTTCTATGGGCTGGCAATTTTTTAAAACTAAGGCTAAGGAATGATTTTTTTTATTTAAATGACTAATAATATTAGGCCATTTTTGATAGGCTTTTTTTAAAACTGGAGTATTTTTATTTGATTTTAATTTTTGACTTTCTGTATTTATATTGGATTTATTTTTATCTTTGGAGCTCTCACTTTTCTTTTTCGGTAAAGATGAAGTATTTTTTTGACTAGAATGACTATTATTATCATTATTATTTTTAAAATCAATTGGCTTACTTTCCTCATCAAAGTGACATATGTCTATAGCAAATAATTCCAGCGGTAATTGAGGTATAGAAACATAGCTAATTTCTTTTTTGTATTTTAAGAGTTTATTTATCATTAAATTTAAAACCTTTAAGTCCGTTCTTTTAATAAAATTATAAAAATCCTCTTCTGATTTATCTTCAACTTCAAAATAAGAGAATTTCTCCAGTCTTTTATCTACTTTTATTAAAAGAACTTTGCGCAAAAAATCCAGAAACTGTTTGGTGAAATTTTTAATATCAACCCCTTCTTTTATCAATTGATTAATGATTTCAATGCTTTTAGTCTTATCCTTTTTTATCAGGGCTTTAAAAAGCTGGTAAATTAATTTAAAATTCGAACGGGGTAAAACTAATTCAGCTACTTCTTTGGTTATTTTTTTCTCACCTAGAGAAAAAACCTGGCCCAGTATAACTTCAGCGTCTCGAATTGAACCTTCAGCCAAAGAAGCAATAGTTAATAAAACCTCGTCATCAATTTTAATCTTTTCTTTTTTGGCAATTTTTTCCAGTCTTTTTTTTACCTCTCTTGGATTAACATTTTGAAAATCAAATCTCTGGCATCTAGATATAATCGTTTCCGGTAGCTTATGAATCTCAGTAGTAGCCAGAATAAATATAACATGGGCCGGGGGTTCTTCCAGTATCTTGAGCAGAGCGTTAAAAGCAGATAATGAGAGCATGTGCACTTCATCAATTATAAAGACTTTATAATCCAGCCTTGAAGGTACAGTGCGGGCGTTGGGAATAATATTTTCCCGAATATTATCCACCTGGGTATGTGAAGCGGCGTCTATTTCAATCACGTCCAAAGCCTGCCCTTTTATTATTTCCTGGCAAGCCTGACACTGATTACAAGGCTCACCCTCTTTTCTTTGCTGACAGTTAACAGCCTTAGCTAAAAGACGAGCCGTGGTCGTCTTGCCCACTCCTTTGGGACCGTTAAAAAGATAGGCATGAGCCCAGTTTTTACTTTTAATTTCATTTAAAAGGGTTTCTTTGATGTGGTTTTGACCGACCAATTCTTCAAAATTCTTGGGCCGGTACTTACGATAAAGAGTCAAAGACATAAAAAAAATTATAAATAGGTTGTTTATTTATAATACAATACTTTGACCTGATAAATCAAGGCCTCAGTCATAAAAAATATAAAATTGAAGTTAAAATAACTATTTTTTAATCACATTTTCCACGGCCGCCCAAGTGCTGTCTCCCTCGCGAGGCGCTAAAATAACCGCTTCATCCCCGACACCGCCTTTATAATAGGTAACGCTAGCAAAAAGCACATTATAGGTTTTATCATCAGATAATACTTTAAAATCTCCGGTGGTTTCATCCTTAATCAAGGTGCCCACTTTGCGGTCACGTTCAACCGGACTAATTTGTTTGTAAACAAAAGAACCATCCGGCATGATGGTTAACTTTAAAACATCACCCTCCACTAATTTAGATTTTGAAGCGTAGTTAGCAGGAATGGAATACTCTTTCCCGTCCGGTCCGATCATACTCTGTCCGTCAAAAACTCCTTCCACTATTTTTTCATTTTCATTTATATCAACGCTGCCCACTTCCTTGGCTCGTTCCTGCATTTTTGAGGACCCGGCTTGTCCAGTCATCTCAGCTAAAAGTGATTTGGCCTGGGCAATACTGTCTTGAGCTGTATCAATTAATTTTTTTATCAGCTGAATTTTGTTTTGTTTAGGCATTTTTTTATTTTTAGTTAATTTTTATTTCTTTTATTTTATACGTTTTTATATTTATTTATAAAATATCAAATTTTAATTTTTGTCCCGATCCCGCCGTAGGTGCGGATCAAGGATTTTACGAAGTGGGATTTTTTTAATTTTTTTATTTTTTTATATTTTTATTTTAGCTCACTAATATTATCAGGAAGCTAAATTTTAGTCAAATAAAAAATTAACCGGCTACTGGGAGTCTGGCCTTAAACAAAATAAAAGTGAACAATTTTTTTATTCAGAATTTATTTTCTATCAGAATCAGTTTTAATTGATTTCTCTTCTGGTTTTTCTGAGCCTAGTTTGGTTCTTTTTAGAATTTCACTATCAACTTCACTGACGGGGCGGGCAAATTTTTGGCGTGAGAGCTCTTTTATCTTTTCAGCTATTTCCCGGCTACCTGGCTGTGGCGGATAAGTAGCCATATTAAAAGGTTTGGAAGCACTGTTATCAATTAGAAGTTTAACATAAGCATTAAACCGAGGAATATTAGTCACGTCATATTCACTAAATGTGGGAGAAAATTGTTTAGCAATTATTTCCGCATCATCAACCCCAATTCTAAAAGAAATCATGCTGCCGACATTACCTAAAACAGCGTCTCTAATTTTAGTATCGCCTTTTTCCACCAACTGCCCGAGATACTGATGAGCCATAGTTAAATTAAGCCGGTATTTTCTAGCTTCAGACAATATGGTAGCAATAGAATCGGTGATAAAATTTTGAAACTCATCAATATAAAGATAAAAATCCTTTCTTTCTTCTTCTGGCATTTTAGCCCGGGCCATGGCCGCCATTTGCAGCTTAGAAACAATAATTAAGCCCAGTAAATTAGAATTGACCTCCCCTACTTTGCCCTTTGATAAACTAACTAATAAAATCTTACTTTCATCCATTATTTTATCAAAATTAAAGCCGGACCTGGATTGGCCAATAATGTTTCTCATCATTTTATTTTCCACAAAACGGCCAACTTTGGAAATTAAGTAACCCAGCATTTCTGACTTATGAAAGTCCGAGGTTTTAGCCATTTCTTTTTCCCAAAAAGATCTAACTATAGGATCATCTACTTTTTTAACTTTATACTCCTGAAAGTCTTTATCAGAAAACATCCGGGGAATATCAGTAATAGTACCCGGGTATTCTTTATCAGCGATTAAAGTAAGCATCACGTTTCTCATATTGTGCTCAAACATAGGGCCAATCATTTCCGGCGGAAAAAGTTTATGAAAAATAGCAATCATTTCCTGAACCGCAAAATCAGCTTCGGCCGGATCTTTAGCTTCCAGCATATTTAGACCCATCGGTCTCTCTGTATCAGATGGATCAAATATTATAACATCATCCGCTCTTTCTTTAGGCACACAACGCAAAACATTTTCCACTAAATCTCCGTGAGGATCGACCAAGCAAACCCCCCGGCCTTTGGCAATATCCTGCTTAGCCATTTCTTCCATTAAAGCTGACTTACCAGTACCGGTCATACCAATAAGATAAGCGTGTCTTCTCCTGTCTTCTACTTTCATGCGGATTTCCTTTTCTACATTACGGTAAACATTCTTACCTAAAATTATACCTTCTTTTGGAATATTTATCGGAGCTGGGGCTTTTCTAGCTTCCAGCCAGCGAATATTGGGAGTTTCAGTAATACTTAAAGGAAAATGGAATAAACTGGCCATTTCTTCGGTATTTAAAATTACCTTTCTTTTTTCATCAAAAGTACGATAGATATAGTGCTCGATTAATTTATTCATTTTAAAAGAACCCTTTTTAGTAAATCCGTTCCCGTATTCGTAAAGAGTATATTGGTTAAATGAATCAATAATACCTTTTAAAATATGATTGGCTCTTTGTTTAGTTTTAGAGGAAACTATTAATCTTACGTTGACATCAAAACCAGCTCGCGAGGTTTTTTCTTCAATACTTTTGGCTATTTCTTCATCACGGGCTGATAACTGTACCAGGCCCGGGGTTTGAGGTTGTTCTTCTTTCTTGGGCACAAAAATCCGATAAATTTCCCTGATAACATTAAAAAAACGACTGCTTCCTCCAGTAGCTTCTTTTAATTTTTTACCTTCGTGCATTTTCCGGGCTACTTTGGCTCCCTGGTTGTGCCACTGACCCTTAGCACTCCGACAAATAAATTGAATAACCGCTCCTTCATCATTATCTAACTTGGAGAGAGTGTTAGTTAAAGCACTCAAGGGATCTGTATCAATATGTCTATAGGTTTTAATCGGAAATATAAATTTTTTCCTAAAAACTAAATTAGTAGCCGTCACCTGACTATCCGGCTTAAATATATTATGGTCTTCCACTATTTCAATATTGGCTTTGGGAAACTGGGCGTGAATTTGCTCTTCCATGTAATTTTGTAAATAATGGGGTGTGACCACATAAAAAGAAATTAAGCCTTCATGAGCCACTATTTCTAAAGAGAAAAAATCCTGCCGGCCACGGAAAAAAGCCTTTAACCCCCTCTGGGCTCTCATGCCGCCCATATTGGCGTACCAAACTTCTACTTGATCAATCATTTCCTGAATATTTGATTCGGGCTGGCCTTCTTTTTCTTCCTGGGTTCTTTCCTTAGGCAAGGTGACCAGCATTATATCACGCCTTAAAGAATCAGAGCGATAGTATTTGCGTCGCATAAAATAACGAATAATAAAAGCTGCCACCGCCAGAATAAATAAAAATAAAATAATATAAAAAATAGCCCCAATTACTGGATGAGCCAGAAATCCATTTTCTTGGTCTTTGATAGTATTAACTGTCGGCAAAGCACCGCTGTCAGGATCTAGTAAGGCTTGTAAAAAAATATACATTTTTATTCTCCTTTTTTTTCTTTTTTTATTCTCAAAATTTTATCACTCTTTATTTTCGCTTCTTTTTCTAGAAAAAATTTATTAACCCCGGGAATCAGTTTTAACCAGCCCTTAACCACTTCCAATATTTCTCGGGTTTTATCCTTAACATCATTAATTAAAACTTCTATTTTTGAGGCTGCTTTTTCTCCTTCTTTTTTAAATATTTCCTTTTGCTGAGTGTCCATTTTTTGATAAACATCCATCAAATCTTCCTGCAAAATATTTTCTATTTGCCGCCGTTGTTCGGTTTTTTCCTGGCCTTTTTCTAAAGCCTTAGAAACTGTTTTTTCATCAGTGATACTTCTTCTAGTTTTTCTAACCGGCTTATATTTTTCATCCTCTGAAACACTTTGACTTTCTGCACTTTCTCTTCCTTGTTCTGATTCTTTTACTTCTCTTTTTTCTTGGTCTTTTGTAGCAAAATCTTCTGGTTTTCTTTCCCTTTGTTTTATTAAATTTTTTTCATCAATAGCCATATATTTAGAATTATTGTAATATTATTATACCATAAATCAGCCCTCCTTGACAAAAGTAGATTATTTTGTTAGTCTATTAAGTTAAGTTTGTTTAAATCTATTAGAATCTATTTGAACCCTTAAAAAGGAGGTCTTGAGATGAAACGGATTTTTGTTCTTTTCATTCTTTTCGGATTTATCAGCCTAAACATAGGTTGCTCAGTTGGGTTTTTCCGGGATAATATTCTGCATCCGGAATTCGGAGTAGATAACTCCGGATATGAAAAAATTAGAAGGGTAGAGAATTGGCCTATTACTGAAGTTGAACTCAATAACCGAGATTCTTCGGTTATGTCTAGAGTTCATGTCTATTATGACTGGTATGGGCGTTTTGAGCCTTATGCCGCTAACGGACATCAGCTGCGAAAAAAAAGGTTTGACATCAACATTGATGTCCCGCCAGGCGAAAAAATCAAAGTGAAAGTGCCGGCTAATTTGATTATTTATATAAAAATAATCAACGTCTATACTGCTAAAACTTCAGAACCAATAAAAATAAATTCTGGTTCGATTTTTTTTAGTCACAGTCTAGATGTTACTCCGCCGGGAGTGGTTGAAACCTACTAAAAGGAGGTCCTGATATGAAACGATTAATTCTGATTTTCTTCGCTTTAGTTTTTATTACCAGTTTATTTGGCTGTACCTCTTATGTTAAGAGGTACAGTATAACTCGACACAAAAAGGCTTATCTTACTTTTTTCAATCCCAGTATACATATTGGGAGGGTAAGCATAGAGCCTTTAAGCTCGAATGAGTTTACCCCCCGGGTATCAAAATCTAAAAATATGAATACTACTACTCACAATTATAAGTTGCAAGAAAGTAGAGCTAAAAATATTCATTTGCAACTTGAGCCAGGTGGTATTAAAAGACTCTTGTTAAAACCCGGGTATTACTTAATCTCGATGTCCACTAACAAAGGACATCGGATTAAAATCCAGGCCGCCGATGGCCGTATTTATAGTATGCACGGTCATATAATGGGTAGTGTTATAAGACTGCCCAAAGCCGCTAACGAGCCTGGCTATGGCTCGTTTGAACTGGATGTTATTAATAATTAACATCCTTCCGAAAAGATTTAGCCCGGTGGCATTTATTTGTCCCGGGCTTTTTTTATTTTCTTTGTTTTTTACCCTAGTAGCTGTCAGTCGCGACTGGCGGCTACGCTCTTAATAAAAATTTAATTAGGCGGAGATAAATATCATTAGGCGTGAAAGAAAGCCAATTATTATTACAATTACTGGCTTAATTCGTTTTATAGAAAACCGCCATATGTCTGTGCACATTACCAAGTGCCCTTTACAAAAGTACTAAAGTATGCTACAATATAGGTATAATGTCCCAAAAAAAGCATTTGGGATTTTAAAAACAAAAAAACAAAAAAAGAGGCAACTTAGCCATAAAATAAAAATAAAAAATGAGTTTAGCGGAACTAAAAAAGAATAATTTACGTTGGGTCAATATCTCTGAAGCCACTAAAGGTGAGATTGATTTTTTGCGTAATAATTTTAACTTCCATCCTCTAGATTTAGAGGATTGTTTAGTTTCTGGACAAAGACCAAAAATTGAAAAATACGAAGATTATATATTTTTAGTCTTAATTTTCCCAGTTTATAACCGTGAGACTCGCGAAATTGAGCCGTCTGAAATAAACTTTTTTATCGGTCATAACCTAATTATTACTATCCATGATACCAAACTACCGCCGGTTAATGAGCTTTATGAAAAATGCCAGACTGATGATGAAGATTCTCAAAGACTTTTGTCTCACGGCTCAAGTTATCTGCTTTATGAAATGTTAGATAAACTACTTAGTTATTGTTACCCCATGCTTGATCATATTAGTATTGATATTCGCACTATTGAAAAACAAATATTTGCCGGTTATGAAAGAAAAAATCTCTCAGAATTATTAATCACCCGCCGCAACATTACAGATTTTAGAAAAATTATGCAGGCCCATAAAAATACTCTCAAAAAATTAGCAGCCGTTATTAAAGACCGTAATTTTTCAACCAGTTCAAAAATTAAAATTTATTATAATGACCTAATAGAATTAAGTAAGGAGATCTGGGATCATTTAGGCGGATTTAAGGAAGCTATTGAAACTCTGCAAGACACTAATGAATCACTGATTTCTAACCGGCTGAATGATATTATGAAAACCTTTACCACTATGTCGGTAGTTATCTTTGTTATGACACTGGTGGCTACTTTATTTGGTATTGGTGCTCCGGGTACTCCTTTTCTTAATCTGCCCTGGGCTTTTTGGCTCATCTTGATGCTTTTAATTGTAGTGGCTATGGGCATGTGGCAATATTTTAAAAAACGTAAATATTTATAAAAAATTTATGAAAAAAGAAAAAACTCAAATCATTACTAAACAATCACTGGCCGAAAAAGTTTCTGTTATCTATTTTGTGAGTGTTGGTGTTATTACTCTTGGATTAACTTTTTTCTCCGCTTTTTACACTTTTGTTTTGCCTAGAATTTATACTGATACGAATTTAACGGAAAACACAAATCAAACAACTGTTAATCAAATTACTAAATAATAATTAATTTTTAAAATTTCAAATGAACCATTATTATATAATCGGATTTCTGGCTGTCGGCTTAGTAATTTTTATTTATTACAGGAGCCAAAAAACTATAGCTAAAACCAATACTCTGGATCTTTATTCTAAAGATTTAACCGCTCTAGCTAAAGCTGGAAAACTTGATCCAGTCATTGGAAGAACCCATGAAATTGAAAGAGTTATTCAAGTTTTAACCAGACGAACTAAAAACAATCCGGTTTTAATTGGCAAATCAGGAGTCGGTAAAACTGCTATTGTTGAAGAATTGGCTAATGAAATTGTTAAAGGTCAAATCCCCCGTCCCCTACTCAATAAAAAAGTTTTAGCTCTGGATTTGTCTGGCTTAGTAGCCGGTACTAAATATCGCGGTGAATTTGAAAAAAGATTAAAAATGATTGTTGACGAAATAATCGCTTCCAAAAGAAATATTATAATATTTATTGATGAATTACATTCTTTAGCTGAGGCTGGTGAAGCTACTGGCGCTATTGACGCCGCTGATATTTTAAAGCCAGCTCTGGCTCGTGGACAGCTGCAAGCTATTGGCGCTACTACCCGTCAGGATTACCAAAAATCTATTGCTCATGACCGAACCTTAGAAAGGCGTTTCCAGCCAGTCTATATTGAAGAGCCCGGCGGCGATCAAACCCTGGAAATATTAAAAGGATTGCGCCACCGCTACCAAAAACACCACAGTGTTAAAATTTCTGACGAGGCTTTAGCGGCTTGTGTTATGCTTTCTAATAAACGTCTAAAAGACAGATGTTTTCCTGACAAAGCTATTGACCTTATGGACGAAACCGCCGCCAAGGTAAGAATAGAATTTATTAAGCACCCGGAAAAATTTAATACCAAAAAACCAGTTGTTACTAAAAATTATGTAGAAGCCACTCTTAAAGACTGGTCCGATGACGAGAATTCAGAATTAATTGATAATTCCTAATATTTAGGATAATAAAAGGTCGAAAATCGAGCTCAGCTCGAAAAAAAAACAAAAACAAAAAGGAAAAAATTATGTCAAAAATCAAAGAAGATCCCCAAGGCGAAGAAAACACTCCTGAACAAGAAACTCCTGAAGGCATGGAGTGCCAAAAAGACAGACACGTCCTCGGTGAAATTGCCGGCGGTATCTGTTTAGCCAGTACTATGGTTTCTTGTCTCAGCCTTTTCTTAGTGGCTATGGTGGGATTAGTTTAAATCGTTCTTTTGCTTCCAAACATTGAGTAACAAAATTTTACTGCTCAATTAATCAGCCCCCTTCCACTACTGAGGGAGGGGGTCTTTTTCTATTTGTAAATACTTAAAATTTAAAGTAATATAAATCTATAATGAAAAACTTCTGGCAAAAAATAAATAAGCCTATTTTGGCTCTGGCTCCTATGGCCGGTATTACTGACTCAGCCTTTAGGCAGCTTTGTCAAAAATACGGCGCTGATGTTTTGTATTCGGAAATGACTTCAGCTGACGGGCTTTTTTATGAGAGTAAAAAAACTTTAGACTTACTAAATTCGAATAAAAAAGAAAAGTCCCTTGTCATTCAGCTTTTTGGTAAACGCCCGGAAAAATTTACCAAAGCCGCTTCCTTAGGGGAAAAATCAGGAGCCAGCGGCATCGATATAAACTTTGGCTGTCCGGCTAAGAAAGTAACCCGCCACGGCGGCGGGGTATCTTTAATGAGAGATTTAGATAAATGTTATCAAATTATTGAAAATACACTTAAAGGCACGAGCTTACCAGTATCAATAAAAATAAGATCATCTATTAATTATAAAGCAAAAAAAATAACTGGTGTAGATCTAATCAAAAAGGTAAAAAAACTGCCCTTATCCGCCATTATGATTCACGCACGTTCTTATGAAAAACCTTTTTCTGGTCCGGTTAACTTTGAGATGATTAAAAAAATTAAAAGACTGGTCAATATTCCTGTTTTAGGCAATGGCGGTATTGACAGCCCTGAAAAAGCCAAAGAAATGCTAGATAAAACCGGCTGTCATGGCTTAGGATTAGCTCGTAGTGTACGAGGAAAACCCTGGCTTTTTCAGCAAATAAAAGATTATCTTAAAAAGAATGAATACAAAGAATTCACCTGGCCGCAAATAAAAAAAGTAATACTTCAGCACGCCCGGCTGGTCTATAAAACAAAAAAAGACCATGGTTTGATTGAGCTAAGAAAGCACCTAGCCTGGTATATCAGCGGTTTTCCAGGCGCTTCTAAATACAGAAAAGAACTGGTTCAAACCAGCCATATTGAAGAAATCAAAACAATAATTAAAAAAATAAAAAAAAGCTCCTTTTAATAATAGGAGCTTGTTATATTATTGAGATGAATTTTTTTAACCTGCGCTTGTACTAAGTCGTCAGGTAAATTTAGTCTATTACGGATAAACTTCTCAGGATTATTTATTCTTTTAAGTTTGATGAAAACTTTGGATGATTCTTTACTGATTTTAAAATTGGGGTTATTAGCAATCAGAGTTTTTATTTTATCAGTTATTTCAATACTATTTTTAGGCGATGAAATATATCCGTAAACTATAATCTGATTTTTTAAATCATATAAGGCATAATACAATCTCTTAATGTTCATTTTCTCCCCTCTTGGTGTATTGATATTATAAATAATATCTAATATAAGGTGCTATTCAATATCGAATTTAGTCATATTCAAGACTGTTCTCTTTTGGAACAACTAAGAATATTATCATAAGAGATAAACCTTGTCAAGTCTAAAAAAAACAAGTTCTAAGCCTAACCACTTAACCGCCTATTCTAGGAGAATACAAAAGAGGTTAAAAAAAACTCCCTTTTAAAAAAATAGCTGTTTTAAATCAGTATATATTTATAAATCGTATTTAATTTTCTTTTTTGAATCCCCTTTAATCAATATCATCATAACAATCGGGGCCACTATCCAGCCAAAACGAGCGTAGTCGCCGGCAAATAAAGTTTTGGTTAAGGGTGATAGCTGTTCTAAAGACTCAGGTGGTAAAAAGGAAAGGGTAATACTAACCAAAAGACCAACATGTAAAATACTAAAAAGAATAACCTGCCACCAGCTACCGCGGCTATCCGTATTGCTCAAAGCCTTAAGTAAGGCTGAACGGGAAAGAAAGAAAAATAATAAAATAAAAATAACTAAGAAAGTAGACATTTTAACGGCAAACATCTCTTTCATCACATCCATCACTGGCGGCGTATTAACCACAGCCAGAGACATATAAATAGAAATTATTATAATAATAATCCTATCCTTACCTAAGGACATGCCGTAAAGAAAACCGGCAATAATAAAAAACAAGACTATAAATAAGTCCCAGGTCGGTTCAGCCCAGTTTATATTAGATACATAGGTAGTAGCTGAATTAGTGGCATTAGCCACCACACTGCCAAAAAATATTGCCATACTTTTTGTTTTTTATTTTTATATCTATATTATAGCATAAATTTACGAAAAAATCAAAAATAACAGACTACTTACTCTTCTTCAGCTAATTCCTTAAATATTTTCTTTTGTTTACGATTTAACCGCCCGGGTGTCTTAACTATTATTTTTACATAATGATCGCCCCGGCCACCGGCTTTAAGGCGTGGCACTCCCTTATTTTTTAATCTTAACATTTTTCCAGTCTGCACCCCTGAAGGAATTTTTAAAGAAACCTCTCCATCGACAGTTTCTACAGGCTTTTTAGTGCCTAAGGCCGCTTCAGAAAAAGAAATTTCTAAGTTACTGTAAATATCAAAATCACGGCGTTCAAAGCGAGAATCCGGGTTAACTTTTATCCTAATATATAAATCACTATTTTGTCTGCCTCTTGGCGCGGCTTCGCCCTGACCAGCTAAACGAATAGCCTGACCGGTATCAATACCAGCTGGTATTTTCACTTTTATTTCTTTTCTCTCTTTAACTATTCCTTGGCCGCCACACTGAGAACATTTTTTGCCAGGCTTTTGGCCCTGCCCCTGACAATCGGGACAAACACCAGCTGTTCTCATTTGACCTAAAAAAGTATTTTGTATTCTTTGCACCTGGCCAGAGCCACCACAAGTTTTACAGGTTTCTATTTTACTACCAGGTTCGGCTCCACTGCCCTGACACTTCTCACAACGGACATTTTTGTCCAGGGTAATAAATTTTTCGGCGCCAAAAACAGCTTCCATAAAATCTACATTCATAGATGCTTCTATATCGCGGGCCCGACCTCGACGACTTTGCCTTTGCGAAGAACGGCCGCCAAAGCCAAAAATATCCCCGAAAATATCACCTAAATCACCAAAATCGAAATCTTGATACTGTCCTCTTCCGGTCCCCTGGCTCTGCCGATAAAAGTCCGAAGAGGAAAAACCGCCAGCTTGACGAGCAAAGTCCTGCCAATTAAACCCGCCTCTAGCACCGCCGGAAGCGGCGTCTTCAAAAGTAGAGCCATATTGATCATACTGGGCCCTTTTTTCTTTATTGCTTAAAACCTGATAGGCTTGATTAATTTCCTTAAATTTAGCTTCATCACCGCCTTTTTTATCAGGATGGTATTTATGGGCTAGCTTACGATAAGCTTTTTTTATTTCATTTTCATCAGCGTCTTTACCAACGCCGAGTATATTATAGTAATCCTTAGACATAATATTTAAATTTTCAAGACAACTCAGCTACTTCTACTTCTCGGTTCTCTTTTCTGATAGCCACAAAACCGGTTAAAAATAGTATCATATAAATAACTAGAGCAAAAATAGCCGCCAATAGACTGTAAAAATAATTGAAAATAGCCAGACTAATAAATAAAGTCACTGCCAATACTGGAGGAATAATATTTTCATAAGAAGCCATACCTTCATCAAGTTTGACCGATACTATTTTTTTTATAACTGAACCAATTTTTTCGTCCCCGGAAGCTTCAATACCCATTTGTTTCAGAAAATCGTCCCGGGCCTGACTTAACTCTTCAGTAAATAAACCGGTTAATTCAGCTTCAACAATGTCTTTGGTTTCAAGACGACCTTCATCTATTTTCTTTAAAATCTCGGGCGGAATTTTTTCTCTTTTAATCTGCCCCGAATCAATAGCTCTTTGAATCTCTTCCTGTAATTCTTGCTGTTGAAAACTTTCCTCAACTTTAACCTCATCTCCGATCTGCGACCCAATATTTTCTACAAAACTTTCGGCTCCAGTCAAAATAAATTCGTCTAAAGTCATATCCGGATTATAAGTTTCAAACTGACTTTCTAAAACCAAATTAACAATATTAGCCAAATTGCCGGCCAAAATAGAGCTGATTTTTTCATCATCGCTTCTCTCCTGACCGACCAGCTGAGCATAAAAAAGTATGGAAACACCTAGAACACAAATTAAAAAAGTAAACAATAAATGAACCTTGATACAGTTTAATATATGAAATTTTATACGATCATCTCTTTCTTTTCGCACTCCCCTGGCAAAGAAAAGAAAACCAAGACTAATAAAAATAAAAACTAAAAAGGTATAAATAGATATTCCAAAAAATATAAAAACTAAAGCCACTGAAAGAAAATAGGTTAAATTTCGCAACCATTTTTTGTTGACAAAAACAGCTACTAAACCAACCAAAGCCACCCATAAACAAAATGATAAAACCGGAAAAAGTAAAGTAACTAAAGAAGAAATAACTTGGCCACTTTCCAGACGAATACCATTTTTTAAAACTCGGAAAAGAGCATACCAAGATAAAAGCCCCCCACCAAAAGTAACTATGCTCATAGCCAAGATTTTAATCTTTTGTTTCCGGGAAATTTCTTTTTTCGGTTTTACTTTATCTTTTATTTTATCTATTTTGGGTTTATTTTTATATTTCATATATTTGGTTTTAATAAATGAATTTTAGCAAAAATTGCCTTATTTTTCAAGATCTTGGTTTGACATATATTATATTTTATGGTAAATTAAATTGTTAATTTTTTCCGCACTTTTAAAAGGAGGTTATAAATGTTATTGTCAAAACTGCTAAACAGAGGTTCCTTTAAAGAGAGGCTGATAAGAGAAATGGCCAGAGATAGAAACAATAACTATTTGGGGATTATTCCTGAATCTTGGGAATATGAATATATTATGGAAAGAATGAATCACCGGCCTTTAGATTTTGCTGATAAGTTCCTTTTAGTTATGATGGGTTTTATTATATTAGCCTCTTTTATAACTTATATAATAATACACTAAAGCGCATAGGTCTTCCCTCCCTTGGCTCTGGAAACAAAACCAGGGCCTTATTTTTTCACAGCTTTCCATTTATATATGGAAAGTTTTTATTTAGCCTTTAAAACCAATATCCTGCTTTTGTGGATTTTCAGCCTGTTTAATTTCGCCAAATTTTTCCTCGTACTTTTTCAGATTTTGAGTTAAAGCATTGACAATTCTTTTTAAATGACCGGGTGAAGTAACTATCCGCGAGACTAATTGCCCCTGTGGCGGAAAAAGATTAATAAAATCCAAAACAAATTCTTCTTTAGAGTGTGCCGCCATCAGATTATTAGCATAATGGCCTTTTAAGATTTCATCTGTGGCTTTGAGATTAACTTTTTGCCCTTGGGCTTGATTTTGATTCATAGTTCTTAAAGATTAATTATAATAAATTTTTATTTTTTAAAGGGAGAATAATAAATATCATGAGTAAGCATTAAATACTGGTTTCTCTTCTTTTGAATAATCTTTTCCTCTTTTTCGCCTCGTTTTAATTCAAATTTTCTTCTTTTGGTTAAAGAATGGATAACCGTACTAGCTTTAATATCTCTCAAGTAATACCATCTAAAACCAGCCAAATAAGCGCGAAAACAATATTCTCTATCTTCATGACGATAACTCTTATCATATAAGTATCCTAATTTACTAAAAATTTTTTTAGAAAATGAGAAAAAACGCCCAGCTAAAGTCCAGAAAGGATAAGGATCCATAAAATTAAACCCACCTTTTTGAAAAGAATAACCTTTTTCCTGGGTAAAGACTCCCAGGATAGCTTTATCTTTAAAAACTTGATGAGCTTTAAATAAAATTTTATCCCAGTTTTTAGTTTTTATAAAAACATCCTGGTCAAGAATAGTATAGTAATCCATATTAGAATTTTTTCTTAAAACATTATTCACTGAACAAGGTTTGGATATATTTTTTTTATTATAAACAAAATTTATCTGCGGATATTTTTCTTCCAGTTTTTTCAATATTTTGGTAGTTTTAAAATCACTAGCGTCATCAACTAAAACAATTTTGTTACTATTTAAATTAGTCGTTAGGACGAGATTATCCAAACATTTTTTAATCAATTTTGGTGCTCGATATGAAGTGATAATAATAAGGTGTTTCATTAGCTTTATTTTACCTTAAAAATTGATATAAACTCAAATCATTGATACTTTAATTAACTAGTTAATGATTGGCTCTTTAAAAATGAGGTGTAAAATGAAGTACGGATTAACCCTAGTATTAGCCTGCTAATTGGTATTATTGGCGCTCAAACTTGGCACCATCATGCCAGTAATGTGCCGGCCTGGACTTTTATGATACCGATGATCGCTTTTACGCTGGCCGAATGCTAATCGGAAAAAAATTAGCTTTTATGCATTATCTGGCTGTATTTATTTTTCCGATTATTTATTTCAACCCGATTTGGGGCCGTTCCGGCTACCAGAGCATTATCGCTACCTATTTAATTCTTTTCATTATTAATATTCTGCTCACCTTTTGCCTGAAAGAGGTTATGATAATTGCTTTCAAAAATCAAGAATTAGAGGCTAAAAAATAAAGAAGTGTGATAATATTGAAAACTTTTAGTGTTTTACTGAAGCTAACAGTCTACGGTTTATTCCTCATCGCTTATTACTTAGTTTACCGCTTTTTCAATCTAGCGGTGAATCCGCTTTTCTTTTTGGCCTTCCTCTCTCTGGGACCACTCTGGAGTATCGCTATTTTCGAAGACCATTTTTCAACATTTCTCTTCTACTCTTTTGTCCTGACGACTACTTTACTACTCTGGCCGCAACCCCAGATATATACCCTTAGCGGTTGCTTCAGCTTTTTTATTCTCTGGCTAATTACCTTCTTAGTCTACAGCGGCACTGAAATAATGATTGAGATGATAAAGCTATACGCCGGCTTTGACTGTTGCGATGAATTTTGAAAAAAGAGCTGAATTTTTTTGATCTTTACCTCGTTTTATGCGGGGTTTTTATTTTAATTTTTAAAGATCAGGTTCAAACCACAACGACTTCTGTGGGTGATTTTTTGGGAATAGTATATTATTTTTTTCTCCCTAGATAATAATCATCAATGGCCCGGGCAAGGGCCACCGGTTTTTCCTTAAATTCCCATTTTTTCATTTCTTTATTCTCATCATTTTCCAAAATCAGCAAAAACTTATCTGTATCATTTAAATAACAGTCCGGGTAGCAAATATGAAAATGCCATTTGGTTTTTTTCTTGGTGTAGTCTTTGACTAAGTCCAGAGCTTTGTGTTCAACCTCCCCCTCTTTATAATTATCTCCTTTAGCCTGCTGAAAAGCCATCTCTTCCAGCTCTTTTTTTAAGGCCCGATCGCTTTCGCAGTAATATACGCCATTTTCTACCTCAAGCAATATTATATCTTGGCCAGTTTTATTCTTAAAACAAGTCTTGGGCAAACAATGGTGGTGCCAGTTTTTCCCGGCATCAGTAATTTTTTCCTTCAAATGAAGGGCGGTAATTGATGTAATCATTTATATTTTTATCAGTTATTATTTTTATCATTCTTTATAATTATATATTTGGGCGGGGCCGTTGGCCCCGCCCTATTTAAGTCGTTAATTACTTCTTCACTTCCTCATAATCAGCATCGACAGTTTCATCTCCGTCTTTTTTCTGTTTATCTGATTCCTGCTTTTTATCCTTTTCTTGTTTGGCCTTTTCACCTTGAGCTTCGGCTTGGCCTTGAGAACCAGTGCCAGGTTGACCCTGTGGACCAGTTCCGGATTGGCCTTGAGCTCCTGGTTGTCCTTGTTGCTGTCCATACATAGCCTGGCCAATTTTCTGAATGACTTCATTTAATTCGTCAATTGATTTTTTAATTTCGTCTTTTTTATCCGATTCTTTGACCTTGTTTAAGGCTTCAATTTTTTCTTGAATTTCTTTTTTGTCTTTTTCCGGTAGTTTATCTCCAGCGTCTTTAATTGATTTTTCAGCCGTGAAGACTAAGCTTTGGGCCTGATTTTGCAGGTCAATGAGTTCTTTCTTTTTCTTATCTTCTTCAGCGTGTTTTTGGGCTTCCTGTTTCATTTTCTCCACCTCATCTTTAGAAAGTTGGGTAGAGGCAGTAATGGTAATTGACTGCTCTTTATTTGTGGCTTTGTCTTTTGCTTTGACATTGAGAATACCGTTAGCGTCGATGTCAAAACTAACTTCTACCTGAGGCACGCCTCGGGGAGCCGGCGGAATACCGGATAGAATAAAGCGGCCTAAAGTTTTATTATCACCCGCCATCGGTCGTTCACCCTGCAGTACATGGATCTCCACTGAAGTTTGATTGTCAGCGGCTGTTGAAAAGACTTTTGACTTGGAGGCTGGAATAGTGGTGTTTTTGTCAATTAAAGGGGTCATCACGCCGCCTAAAGTTTCAATACCTAAAGTGAGCGGAGTCACGTCCAGCAATAAGACATCTTTAACATCACCCTGAAGCACACCAGCCTGGACAGCGGCACCAATGGCCACTACCTCGTCCGGGTTAACACTCATATTCGGTTTTTTACCAAAGAATTCTTCAACAGTTTTTTGGACCAAAGGCATGCGGGTTTGTCCACCAACTAAAATAACTTCATTGATATCGGAAGTTTTTAGGTTGGCATCTTCTAAGGCTTTTTTCATCGGTTCCTTAGTTTTTTCCACCAAATCACGAGTGAGATCTTCCAGTTTAGCCCGGCTTAATTTAAGCTGCAGATGTTTAGGACCGGATGAATCAGTAGTGATAAAGGGCTGATTTATTTCCGTTTCCGGAGTAGTAGAAAGCTCATGCTTGGCCTTTTCAGCCGCTTCTTTAAGCCGCTGCAAAGCCATCTGGTCATTTGATAAATCAATACCCTGGTCTTTTTTAAACTCTTCTATCATCCATCCAATAATTTTCTGGTCAAAGTCTTCACCGCCGAGATGAGTATCACCATTGGTAGACTTAACCTCTACAGTATCTTCGGAAACTTCTAGAATAGAAATATCATAAGTGCCACCACCTAAGTCGTAAACCGCTATTTTTTCGTCTTTTTTCTTGTTAAAACCATAAGCCAAAGCAGCCGCGGTCGGCTCATTAATAATTCTCTTAACCTCAAAGCCGGCAATTTTACCGGCGTCTTTGGTGGCCTGTCGCTGTGAATCGTCAAAATAAGCCGGTACCGTAATCACTGCTTCAGTAATTTTATCGCCGAGTTTGCTTTCCGCATCAGCCTTTAGTTTTTGCAAGACCATAGCTGATATTTCCTGCGGAGTGTAGTCTTTATCTCCCATTTTTACTTTAACGCCCTGGCCGTCTTTTTTAATTTCAAACGGCATTTGTTTGACGTCTTTTTGTACTTCATCACTTTCAAATCTACGTCCAATCAGACGCTTTATAGAAAATAATGTGTTTTCAGGGTTAGTGACGGCTTGGCGTTTGGCGGTCTGACCAACCAAGCGCTCGTTGTTTTTTGACATAGCTACTACTGACGGCGTAGTGCGGTTGCCCTCAGAGTTTTCCAACACTTTTGGTTCCCCGCCTTCAATCACAGCCATAGCCGAGTTAGTAGTACCTAAGTCAATGCCTAAAATTTTACTCATTTTTTTTATCTCCTTTTGTTAATTAATAATACTATTATCCTGAGCGAATTTTGATAACTCGTAATGAGTTAGTATATCCCGTTAATTAAGTCTTTTTTGACTTTTTACAAGACTCTTTTGCTTTCGCTCAGAGTGACAGTCTTATTTATACCAGGGATTTTTCCGAAAATAGCCCTTGATTTTCTGACCCTTTCTTTTATAAGCACTAACCCAGATTTTTTTACGGGTTTTGGCTTTGGGTTCACTATGAACATCAGATTTACAGTATTTTCGGCCGGTAGTTCTTTCTTTTTTCCATGATCCTTTTTTCATAGTTCTTTTTGCTTAGTGCTAATTGCTTATCGCTTATTTCGCTATACCATAAGCGATCGGCTATCAGCTAGTTGATAAAATTATCAACTGGTTCATCTTCTCTCAAAATTTCATGCATATTCAAAGCATCGTCAGAAGAAACTGCTTCTTCCTGGCCCATTTTTATTACTTCTTCTGGTAAGAGATCAGTAACCATAGCTTTGGCCATCATACCGTTTGGTTTCATGGATAGAATACTAATAACTGAAGCCCCACAATTAGTACATTCCATATAGAGTAAAAGAGAATGGTCTTTTTCGCCCAAAACCTCTAGCTTGGCAAAATCATACATAGATTGACAGACTGGACAGCGTCCGTTTATTTTCATTTGCTGGAAGTTATTTTTTTTATTAAAGTTATTTTTAAACATGGAGTTAAGTAATTGAGTTAATTAAGTGATTGAGTGATTAAGTTAATAATGGTATTGACAAATTTTTATTTATATGATAATTTGTTTCTAGCTCTTTATCTTCCTCTGCGCTTAGGGTTTTTTGACCAAAGGAGTTTTTATGAGCGACCCTAGGAAATGGAGTCAAGGTACAAGGTTCTGGATAATTTCCTCTTCCGGGGGAAAAAGTGGTCCACATATTCTGGATTCTGTCAGAGATGGGATTATTTATTTCCACCCGCAGTACAATCCGTGCGGCCAGGGAGAGATTTCTCTCAATGCTCAGCTTCAGCGTCTGCCCGGACCTTATCCTAAAAATCTCTGTCCTAATTAATTTTTTTATCTGTGAGCGGCGAGCGTTCAGCGAGCCGCTTTTTTATTTACTTTAAATAATGAGCCAGGTCAGCCAGTAATTTTTTTTACTGACTAGCCTGGATAGCCTGACATATCAGGCTCCAGGTATTTTAAATATTTATTCTTTTTTGGCCTTAACTTTAATCTTCTTAGGTTTGGCTTCTTCCCGTTTAGGCACGGTAATTTTGAGCATACCATCTTTGAATTCTGCTTCAGCTTTTGGCCCATCAACTGCTTTTGGCAACGGCACTGAACGGTAGAAAGAACCAGAACGCACTTCTTTGCGATAATAATCCTTTTCTTCAACTTCTGTCTCTTTTTCCTGCTGACCGGAAATTTTTAACACATTATCTTCAATTTCAATATCTACTTTTTCTGGGTCGATACCAGCCAAAGGAGATTCAACAATAACATTGTCTTTTTCTTCATAAACGTCTACCGCTGGGGTGAAATTACCCATTTCTGATGGCAGCTTAAAAAAGTCTTCGTCAAAGTCCGGCCAAAATGGTCTGTATTTTATTAATGCCATAATTTTATTCCTCCTTTCTTTTAATTATTTTAAGTCGTTCCGGACTTTATCCGGAATCTCGTTAAATTACCTTGGTCAGTTATTTAACGAGACCCTGAAGAAAGTACAGGGTGACAAGCTTTAGCTTGTCATTTAGCTACTTTTACCTTAGCTGGATAAAGCACTTTGTCGTGTAGTTTATACCCGGGTTTAGTTTCTTCAAAAATTATATCAGTTTTAAAATCCTTATTTTTTTCATGAGCTACTGCTTCGTGTTTTTCCGGATCAAATTTTTCACCCACAGTTTTAATCTCTTTAATACCAATACTTTCTATAAAATCCTGAGTTTGTTTTTTTATACCTTCTATTCCCTTAACCCATTCATTATTTTTTAAGTCTTTTGGCACATGATCAAAAGCTATTTTTAAATGATCGTAGATTGGCAAAAGCTGGATAATTAAAGCGGCGTTAGAAAATTTCATAATCTCCTCTCTTTCCTTATCTTTTTCCTTTTTTAAATTAAGATAGTCAGCCCTAGCCCTTTTCCAGCCATTCAAATACTCGGCCGCTTTTTTTTCCCAGTCTGTTTTACTTTCTTGATCTTCTTCTAATCCTGAATTGATAGAGGAATTTTCTTTCTTGTCTGTTTTATTTTTACCCATAATTTAATTTTCCTTTTTTATATTGTTTTTAATAATGAATGTGAATGTTTTAAACGGGAAAGATTTTGAGCATAAGACATTCTTCTCGGCCCCAGTAAAGTAAATATTCCTTCCTGCCCATTTTTATCCTCATACTTAGAAATTATTGCCCCGCAATTCTCTCCAAAAGGATTTTCCTGACCGATGAGTATTTTAAAATCGTCTTTTTCTGTATTTTTAAATAATCTTATAATAACTTCATCTAAATGATCTATTACTTCACTTATGTGACAAATCAATTCATACTCTTCAAATTCTGGCTGACGAAATAAGTGGGAAAGACCCGTATAATAAGTATACTCCGGACTAAAGCCAACTATTACTGTTTCTCTAGATATTTCAGCTAATTTTTTGGCTAAATTTTTAACATTTTGTTTTTTATCATCGCTTTTAATATTAAATGAATGCTCCAGTTCCTTTTTTTCTTGATCTGATATTTTTTTTTCTGATAAAAAGTTTTCTAGATAATATTTCCAGCCTTTTTCTGTAGGTACTCGGCCAGCACTGGTATATGGTTGATAAATATAGCCTTTATCTTCTAAATCCTTCATTTCATGACGTATAGTAGCCGAAGAGAGTTTAAGACCGTATTTTTTAGCAATAGCTCCTGAACCAACCGGTTGAGCTTCTTTGATATGCTCATTTATAATGATATTTAATATCTTATTTTGACGTTTTTCGGGCATTTTTACCTAATATTAGCTTCTTTTATCTATTAGCACTCTCACACTCCGAGTGCTAATTTCAGTATACCATATAAAAAATAGCGGTCAAGGGCCGTTGGTCTCCTCTGTTTATTTTCTTTATGCTTATTACTCTAATTTTCGCTCTTTTTAAAAGCAATAGTGCTGAGAATGACCATAACCAAGCCAAAACCGACAACTATAGCAATATCCCCGAATAAGGTTACTGGTTGACCAAAAAGCTTAATCCGAAAAAAATCGCTTACCATAGTCGGCACTGACATAAAACTAAAAGCTATTTGTCGAAACATATCAATAGCGTATGAAGCGGGATTTATCTTAGAAACAAAAGACATCCAAGTCGGTAAATTAACTAAAGGAAACATAGCACCAGACAGAAAAAACATCGGCATCATAATAAAATTTATTACCATGGGAAAGCCTTCGGTTGACTTAATACGTGAAGCAATCAAAAGACCCAAAGAAGACAAAGCAAAAGCCACTAAAAAAATGGCTGGTATTAATGCTAAGACTAAAAGAAAAGAAAGTTTAATACCAACTAAAGGCGCTATGGCCACAATAATTAATCCCTGAATGACAGCTGTGGTTGAGCCGCTTAAAATTTTACCCAAAGCAATAGACGTACGCGATATCGGAGCCACCAAAATTTCCTTTAAAAACCCAAATTCACGGTCAGTAACAATAGAAATAGCCGAAAAGACTGAAGTAAATAAAACCGTCATACCAATCACTCCCGGAAAAAGAAAAGTCAAATAGTCAAAATTACTGGCTGCCATTTCTGGCCCGGCAAAATTTAAAGAACCTTTCATACCCGAGCCAAAAATAACTAACCAGAGCAAAGGCATAGCTATCGAAGAAATCAGCCGCACTCGATTGCGCCAATAACGCAGCATATCACGTAGCCAAATTATATAAATTGAACGTAAAAATTGCATATGTTTATTATTAAAATTAATGAGGCCGGCCCCTCGTTTTTAGCCTTCTTTTCATTTTATCCGAAGCTGAAGCTTCTTCATCTCTTATTTCTTTACCGGTTAATTTAAGAAAAACGTCATTTAATGTTGGTTTGTGAATATTGATTGAACTAACCTTCAAATCTAATTCATTTAAAAGTTTAGGTACAAATTTATCAGCTTCTTTAACATAAATACAAATATGACTGTCAATTTTTTTAGCCTTTAAATTAAACTTATTTTTAATTATTTCAGCCGCTTGCTTATCATTATCGGTTTTAATATTAATCACGTCACCACCAATACTCTCTTTAAGCTCAGTCGGGGTGTTCAAGGCAATTATCTTACCCTGATCCATAATAGCAATACGGTCACAATATTCCGCTTCATCCATATAATGAGTAGTCATAAACATAGTAATATTATGAGCTCTTCTTAACTCCAGTATATATTCCCAGATGCGGCTTCTAGTCTGTGGATCCAGGCCAATGGTTGGTTCATCTAAAAACAAAACACACGGGTGATGAAGCAATCCGCGGGCAATTTCCAGACGCCTTTTCATACCACCAGAAAAAGTTTCCACTTTATTTTTAGCCCGGTCAGCTAATTCAACCATTTTCAACATTTTGTTGATTCTCTTGTCAATTTTTTCTTTGGGCACATGATAAACCCAAGCATGAAATTTTAGATTTTCCAAGGCTGTTAACTGCTCGTCTAAGGAAGGCTCCTGAAAAATTAAGCCAATAGATCCTCTAACTTTATCCTTTTCATTAATTACATCATAGCCATTGACTCTAGCCTTTCCCGAACTTGGTGGCAGTAGCGTGGTCAGTATATTAATGGTAGTAGTTTTACCAGCCCCGTTAGGACCTAAAAAGCCAAAAATTTCTCCTTTTTTAACCTTAAAGGAAACATCATTAACCGCGGTTAAATTTTTAAATTTTTTGGTTAAATTATTGACTTCTATAATAGGCATTTATCTCGTAATATCTTTTTTTAACTTTTTTAACTTGGTAAGTTGTCCGGTCATCTTGCTAAGCATCTTATCAAGTTGGTCCGATTTTACCAGACCAATTAAATGGCCTTTTCTGTAAAAAACCAGTAAATGGTCACCTTTTTTTAATTTCATTTCTCGCCTGATATCAGCCGGAATAACTACTTGTCCGCGTTTTCCCATTTTGGTGGTGCCGCCAATATTAATATGGTTTGTTTTAGTCATAATAAATAATCATTAATATGAAAAGTATGAAATTTCATACTTATTCACAAGTGTAGCCTATAAGTTAAAATAAAGCAAATAAAAAAGCCGCCGAATAAAATTCGTCCACTCCCTAATTAAAAAATTAAATAGTAGTTCCGTTTATTCGGCAGCCAATAATTTTAAGTACTATTTTCTCCATAGATGACAATAATGACTTTCTGGCCATTGACTGGATCACCGTCATTCCAGTCATGAATAGCCTTGTATAAATTTTCCGGGGTGTATTGAAAATTTTCCCCTTTGCGAGTACCCGGATCATTAGTGATAATATTATCTTTGTTCCAGCCCCTCACCACCAGCATGTGGTATAGAGGTCCCGGACTGCGAAAATTTGGATTATCCAGCATGCGTCCGGCGGTTGGTAAAATAACTGGCCGGCCCTGATAAACATGCTTTTTAATGTCTTCCATAGTAAAATCTGAAATAACTTCAACTTTGTCATAACCCCACATTTGCTGGGCTAATTCAGCAGTTTCTTCAGCTGTCGTATCTTTATAATAACCAAAATAATCCATTTCAAAATCAACTATTTTTTGCAGTTCCTGCTTAGCAATTTCTTTAGTAAAAGCTTTGTCCTGCCAATAATAATGAGTAATTAAAAGAGCCGCTTCTTCGCAAGATTCATTATCCTGCTCGGTCCATTCAGCATACGGTGATTGAGTAGTAAAGGGTACGTTCAAATTAAATTCATCGGGCAAAACCACTGGTTCCGGGGCTTGATTAGTATTTAAATTCTCATTAGTATTTTCGTTTTTGATAACCTCATCTTTAGGAGTTACCTCCGGAATCGGTTCAGCTGTCCAGGAATCCAAAACATCTAATATCTGATGCCGGCCAAACCAGATTAAAGAAGCGAAAAGTAGTAATAGTATTATAGTGGAGGTTCTTTTTTTCATAAATTTACTAAGTTATTATATATCTTGATAAATATTATTCTAAATCTTCTCTAGAAATCTTAAAATTACCCTTATTATCTATACGTCTCTCAAGCATTTCTTGATAATCATCATCAGAGATAATTTTTTCAGCAATAGCTAAGGCTTTCTCACTGCTTTCTTTATTTCCATAGCGCTCGGCTGTTTCAGCAAAGCCATGTAAATGAAAAGCTAATCGTCCTAATAATTCATGATAAAATTCTTTATTTTCTTTATCTTGATCATCAATATTATTATATCTTTCTAATGCTTGCCTAACACATTTTTCCATACCTGCAAGGTAATTCTCTGGTTTTCTAATCTTTTTGTCTAGTTTCATGGTATTTTGCGAAATTCTAATATATTCGCTAGCAAAATGATTAGGATCTTCTGGCTGGCGGAAATTACGGCTAAATTCACCTTTATTATAATCCCATTCCTGTTGATAAATTATTCCGTTATTTTCAAAATATCTGATGGTAGCTCCTCCAGGAAATTTAACTTCCTGTATTACTTTAACTTTACCGCCAACTAGCTTCCCTTTTACAGCATCAGGATAAAGACCAAGTGATTCAACTGACACTTTTTCGCCTAAATTTTTTGTATCGAGTTTATTTTGCTGTAATTGCAAATATAATTCTATGCCATTTGAACGAGAACTAAGTAGTCTTGCTTCCGGTAAAATACTTTCGACCCGAAAAGGCATATCGTTCTCAAGGGTTTCAGTTAAAATATTATCTTTCTCTTCCTCAGAAAATATTTTTGCATTTTCTTTGATTTTTTCCGGATCAACCGAATCGCCAATTATTAATTCTCCACTTTCTTCATCAAGACTAATTTCAAATAATTCTCCACTCTTAACTACATAGGTAGGAAGTTCTAAGTTTTTTGCTAGAGAAAAAAATTCATCTTCAGAAATACTTGATTTTAAACCATGATGTTCGGGAGAATAATACATGCCAGCAATCTTAGGGCTAGAGACTACAAATTCATTATAATCAGTGGAAGACTTACCGCGAACGCTTGTTTCGATATCGGCAATTTTTTCCGAACCGGCTCCGACTGTTCTTTTTGATAAACTTTTGGCTACTGTGGCTGAGTCCTGTGAACTGGCTGAGTCAACCCGACCCTCACTAATAACCACTCCCATTCGGGCCCAGGTGGCTTTAGGGCTATCACCTTTTTGGATCACTGAAGTTGAAAGAGTGGGTTCGAGCCCAATAGCCAGTTTTAATTTAGTTTCAAAGGAAGTCCCGTTCTGTAATAATGAATTAGTACCCGGGGCGTGTTTATTCATGATCCCGTGTAAAAATGCCCCTTTATGATCTCTGGCTATTCTTTCAACCTGCCTTAATTTTTCTTCTTTTTCAAATCTTTCTAATTCTTCAATTCTTTTTTTCTCTTGGTGTTCTAGAAAATCTTCGATGTGGCTTTTATAAAAATTGTCTACTCGCCTCCGAGACTCTTCTATTAACTTTTTATCCCCCAGATTTTGCTCTACCTCTTCTTGACTTCTTATTAATTCACCAATAGCTTCTTTTCGATCTTCAATTCCAGACTGCACACTTTCAAGCTGAGAATCAATACCTCTGATAGTACTATGCTGCCACAGGCGAGAAAAAAGCGTTTTATTTTTATCACTAGCAATTTGTTCTAATTCATTTTGTTTTCTTTCTAAATCATCGATCTCTTCAGTTTTTCTTTCTATTAAAAATCTAATTTCAGACAATTTATTTTCAACCGCCTTTTTCTGTTCGTAATAAAGACGGCGCATTTCCAATAATTCTTCGGCCAATCTTTTTCTTTCCTCAGGCAAATTTTCACGGCTAAATAAACGCAGTTCAGATTCGTCAACCTGACTTTCAGATGATTTCTCCCCATCCTCTTTTTGATTAGCCGGATTATTCGGACAGTCAGGTGAATGCTCTTTAATTTCTAGTGGGTAACCACAATGAGGGCAAACAGAAGACATATCTTTTTCTTGATTGTTCATACAAATAAATACTTTATTGATAGTAAATAATAATAAATTTTGCCATTTTTGTCAACAGATTCCTTTTATTTAAGCAATCAACTATGGGTCTATATAATTAATTAGTTAATCACTAATCAACTAATCAACCAATTAACTATTTAAATTCCACAAAGACAAGTCTGGTAAAGATACGAAAGGATTTGCCACTAGCTAAAACTAATCAACCAATTAACTACCTAACTAATTAACTAACTCCCTCCTACTCAACCACTACCCCGCTACGATTTAAAAGGCCCCAGTTCCATAAAAAAGAAGACTGGCTAAAGGTTTTTTCGCCGTAAAGCGGATCGAGTACGATAATGCGGGTGGGGTTGGAAGCTGAGCCGATAAATCCGGTGACCACCATAGTATGTTCGCCAGTAACTGCCACTACATTACCACCGGAAGTAGTTTTCCAGTCTATTCTCCGGCCGGTACCAGCGGTGCCCCAGATAATCACTGGGTTGCCTTTTTTTATTTCACTAGTAATAGTTTCCAAGCGGCCATCGGTGAACCAGCGGGTGGGGCGGTAATTCTGTCCGGCGGCGGCAATCGGCTGCCAATAAACTCCATAACCAGTAGATGGCTGAAGTCCATCAATATCACCAACAAAAGCAATGTGCGGATTACCCCAAATTCCGTTTTGTTTTGGAGTCGGATCAAAACCAATTAAATTAATTAATTCTGCTTCGCCTACATTAACCCCTTTATAATTTAAAGCCATAACTAAAGTGGCTACTTCACAGGATAGATTATGTTCCTGACGGTGAAAAGACACCTCAAGTTTAGTTGTTGATAATTCAGTAGAAAAACTAAAATTAAACTCACTTTCAGAATCATATAATTCATGGGAAACAATACCCGGACTTAAAGAGATGGTGTAGGTTTTATTAAAATCTAAACTCTGCCTTGGTATAAATATCATAGTATTGTTATCCCAGGAAAAATCACCTTCAATAGCCGGCTCTATTAAAAAATGGTTTTGAGCTGAAGAGTGATCAACTGAACCGCTAAAAGTAGTTTTTATAGGACTATTTACTAAAATACCAGTATCTCCGGCCTGCGGAAAAGAATTTATCATTTTTACCGGTCCTTTGGTAGTAAAACTATGAAGAGAATTCTCCTCAAAATATCCGCCGTTTTTTGTTTTTAAATCTTTTAAAATTAGCACTTCATATTTCATATCCTTAACCATGTTTTCCGGCTCGAAAATAAAAGTAAGATTATCACTGGTCGTCCACTGACCGGATAATTCAGGAGAGATTTTCACTTTTTCTAGGAATGAATTCAAATCAACTTCCTGACTAAAATTTATTTTTATCTGGCTGTCTAAGTCAACCTTATCACCCTTGGGATAAAAATTATTAATATAAGGAGCCTCCTGAACTGTCCAGGATCCCAGCCAAACAGTTTCTTTTTGTAAACATTCTACTATTTCTTCTTGGCAAAAGATTTTTCTAATTTTACTTCTTTTTATTGTTAGATTATATTCTGTGCCTTGTGAAAGCAGAAGATTAGGTTTAAGAGTGTGAATTTTTCCATCCTGGCTGATTTCCTTAGTAAAACTTATTTGAGGATCAAACTCAAAATAATATTCAGCTAAATTTTTCGGTTTTTTATCAAATTCAATGGTAAAATATTTAAGCAGTTCTATTTTTTCCTTTTGTGAAGGAGAAACTTTTTTAATACTTGGCAATTTCTCGGTCTGAAAATTAAAACTGTATGTTTTTGAAGAACGAAAACCAGGCAAAGCATTTCTAAGATTAGAAAGAGTAATTTTATAATTTGTTTCAGCCTGCCAATTATATTCCGGAGTAAAAACTATTGTCCGTGATAAATGATTATTAATTAATTTATTTTCATAACTAACCACCCCTAAAGTTTCTGGCTCAATATCAACTTTCACTTCTCTGGCTATGGGTATATTAAAATCAAATTCAACCGCTTTATTTACTTTCAAATTATTTTGGCTTGGTATAAATTTCGGCTGGGGGGATGGCGTAATAACTAAGACAAAGGAAAAATACAAAATACTAAAAAAAAGAACTAGAGAAATAAAGCTCCATAAAATTAATTTAATTATTTTATGCTTTTTTTTAGGCATTTTTTTAGCTTAAAACTTCTTTATAAACTCTCTCTATCCGATCGGTCACCTTCTTCCAGTCATACTTTAAAGCTTCTTCTCTTGCAAACTTTTCCATATTATTTCTCATCTCTTTATTTTTTGCCAATTTAATAATAGATTCCGCTAAAGCTAGAGGGTTTTTCTTTTCGACCAGAAATCCGGTCTGACCGTCCTTGACTATAGAGTTATACCCATGGATATTTGAAGCCACCACCGGTTTACCCGAAGCCATGGCCTCTAATAATACAATACCAAAGCTTTCACCCCTAGTAGCTGGTGAACAGTACAAATCACAGGCAGCATAAAAACGCGGTACCTGATCATTGGGCACAAAACCGTGATAATCCACTCTTGGCGATAATTCAGAAGGCAGAGCCATTTTATACCAATGCTTCATAATACCGCCACCAACTACTATTATTTTAACATTAGTAATTTTCTGATAGATTAAAGGAAAAGCTCTTAATAAATATTTAAAACCCTTTCTTGGATCCATACGACCCAAAAAAAGAATTTTAAAATCTTTGTCATTTTTATATTGCTCCATTGGCTTAACTTCAGGAGAAAAACGTTTGGTATCTATACCGTTAGGTATAATATGATAATCAGCCTTATAATACTGCGAAATAAACTGCCGGGCTGAACTGGAAACAGCAATTAGAGCCTTTAGCCTTTTGAAATAAGGCTCGGCTGGCTCTTTTAACATTTCCAGCCAAAAGTTTTTCTTCTGATAGGTATGGAAAGTGCCGACTTTTGGAGCTTTTAAATATTTAGTGGCCAGAAGTGGCAATACTGGGTCAATCGGCTGATGGATATGAACAACATCAAATTTTTCTTTTTTTTCAATTTTTTCCAAAAGTTTCTTAAACTGTAGGCTAATCGTAACATTGCAGAAAGCGCCGTTAGCTAAAATTGTCAGGTCACGGCCGATACGAATAACATTACGGCCAAAATTATCATCAAAGCCGGTAAAATTACCGGTTATTATCACTACTTCATGCCCTCTTTTTTCTAACTCTCCAGAAAGAGCGTGAACGTGTTCGGCCACCCCTCCTTTAACCGGATAATAGCTTTGTGTAATTATAGCAATTTTCATAAAATTAAAACTATCTTTTTTTTAACAGATAGTTTAAATAAGATTTAAAGTTTAATTAAAAATATATCATTTATAAATTAGAAAAAAAGCTTTAAAGTACTTGAATATAATATAGTTTCTCCCTCAATAATCTATGGCCTAAGCAATTTTTTAATATAATATAAATTAACTTATAGTAACTGGTGAAAAAATCACAACAAATTTGAAATACCGCCTACGGGATTTGAACCCGTGTTTCATCCGTGAGAGGGATGCGTCCTAAACCAAGCTAGACGAAAGCGGCCTGTTTTATAACATAGAAAATAACATTTTTTTTCTAATCAGTCAATAAACCGCTTTCTTATGATCTGAAGAAAATATAAAAATAATACTATTCTTGTTTATTAATCTTTTATCTTGGTAAAAACACCGGCTAAAAAAGCAACTACTGCTACTTCTAAATAAAAATAAGAGGAAAGATAAACTTGTTGCCCTGAAATTTCAGTAACTATACCAAATAAAGCACAAACTAAGCCAAACCACCAAAAACATTCAACTAATATTTTGTTATTAAGTTTAAACATTAACTTTTCACCTCCTTCCCTATTAAAAATAATTATTAATTATATTTTTTTACTAACTAGCTGACATAATTCTGCTAAACGAGTAGCGTAGCCCCATTCATTATCATACCAAGCTACTATTTTTATTAAATTACCACCAACCACATTTGTTAAAGGTAAATCAATAATTGAGGAAAAGGGATTGCCCTTATAATCCATAGAAACTAAACCTTCATTGGAAACTCCTAAAATTCCTTTTAATTTTTTGCTTTTAGAGGCCTCTATAAAAGCTTTATCAATTTCCTCTTTAGTAGTTTCCTTCTTTAATAAACAAACAAAGTCAACTACTGACACAACTGGTGTCGGTACTCGAAAAGCTAGACCGTCAATTTTTTTATCAAGTTCGGTAATTATTTTGGTAGTAGTTTTAGCCGCACCAGTAGAGGTAGGAATAATATTTAAAGCCGCAGCCCTAGCTCTCCTTAAATCCTTATGAGGCAAATCTTGAAGTTTTTGATCACTAGTATAGCTATGTACAGTAGTCATTAATCCCTTATCAATACCAAAAGCTTTATTTAAAACATGCACTAGAGGAGTTAAACAATTAGTGGTACAAGAAGCATTAGATATAATTTTGTCCTTATCGGGTTCATAATCATCATCATTTACCCCTAAAACAAAAGTTTTTATATTTTCACTCCTAGCCGGGGCTGAAATTATTACTTTTTTAGCTCCGGCTTTTATATGTTTATTAGCTCCTTCAAAATCACGAAAAATTCCAGTGCATTCTAAAACTATGTCAATATCCAGTTTATCCCAGGGTAAATTTTCGGGATCTTTTTCTGAAATTACTTTTATTTTATTTCCATCAATTATTAGTTTTTTCTCCTTAAAATCTACCTCATGATTATAAATGCCGTAAGAAGAATCATATTTTAAAAGATGAGCTAATGTTTTCACATCAGTTAAATCATTAACCGCTACAATTTCTACATCTTTTTTTTCAATTAAAATTTTTAAGGTGGTTCGGCCTATACGACCAAATCCATTGATGGCAATTTTTTTACTCATATATTTATAATTAATAGTTAATTATTTTTGAAAATTCTTAGCTTGTCCTTCAGATTGAAAAATTTTGATTTTCTTTTTTACTATTTTTTTGACTGCCTCAGTTGATGGCTTTAAAACTTTTCTGGGATCGTATTCTTTTTTATCATTTTCTAAGGTTTCTCTTAATTTATCAGTAAAAGCTAAACGAAGTTCGGTATCAATATTAATAATTCTAATACCGTTTTTAACCCCTTCAATAATCGCATCTTCTGGCAAACCAGAAGCTCCATGTAAAACTAAAGGAATTTCAGGAATTATCTGGTGAATTTCTTTTAATCTTTTTTGATTTAATTTAGGCACACCCTTACGTAATTTATAAATACCATGAACGTTACCTACTGAAACGGCTAGAGTATCAACTTTTGTCTGCTTAGCAAATTTTTTTGCTTCTTTAGGATCAGTAAAATAGGCGTCTTTTTTATCAACTACTATATAGTCTTCTGAACCGCTAATCTTACCTAATTCTCCTTGGGCCCAAACACCTTTTTTATGAGCGTACTCAACTGACTGTTTGGTAATAGTTACATTTTCGTCAAAAGGTAAATTTGAAGCATCAATCATGATTGAGGAAAAACCGGCTTCTATACATTCTGCTACGGCTCGAAAACTACGACCGTGATCAAGATGAAGAGCTACTGGAATATTAACCGCTTCATTTTTGGCTACAGTTTCAACAATGGCTGTGATTGATTTTAAGCCAGCGTATTTAATAGCGGTTTCTGAGACTTGGATAATAACCGGGGCCTGCATTTCCACAGCACCCTGGATAATCCCTTGAGTTACTTCCAAATTTGAAGTATTAAAAGCTCCCACAGCGTATTTATGCTGATGAGCCTGTTCTACTAACTTTTTTAAAGAGACAAGCATAGGTTTATTTTATAATTTTTTAATAATCTTATAAAAACTTTTATGATCTAACGAAGCATTGCCGACTAATCCGCCCTGAAAATGTTTTTGGTCAATATAATCAAGAACATTTTTTTCATTGATACTGCCGCCATAAATGATATTAAAATTATTTCCAACCACTTTTTTCGGATAGAGATCTATCAAAGCCTGCTCTATAACTAAAGCCATTTCTTTGGCTTCATCCGGAGAACAAGGCTGTCCCGGATATATTGACCAGACCGGTTCATAAGCAATTATAATTCTTTCCTTCCTGAAAATAGGATTAAGATAGCGCAAGGCTTTTTTTACCTGATCAGTTACTACCATCTGGTGAACCTGCTGCCTTCTTTCATCTTTAGTTTCACCCACACAAACTATTGGGGTTAAATGATTACGCAAAGTATTAACAGTTTTACGATCAACCATTTCATCAGTTTCTCCCAAATATTTTCTCCTCTCTGAATGACCGATAATTACATACTGGCAACCGAGTTCTTTCAACATCTTTGGCGAAACTTCCCCAGTATAATTACCGTCTTTCTCCCAAAAAACATTTTGGGCTCCAAGCTTAATTTTTGAAGCAATTAATATTTCATGAGCCCGGTCCAAATAGGTCAAAGAGGGACAAATAACTACTTCCATTTTACCCCTATAATTTTTTAAAATTTCTCTTAGATTAATAATCAAATCTTCAGTATCCTGATAAAATAAGTTCATCTTCCAATTAGCTATGATAATTAATTCTTTTTTCGATTTTTTATTTTTAGCCATAAATATTAAAATAAACTAATAGCGCCAAAATATAAGGAGCCAACAACAAAGCTGGCAATTAAAACCCCTAAAGCAATGGAAAGAATGGCTTTTTTATAAGAAACAGCAAAAAGAAAAGCAGCAACTGAACCAGTCCAGGCCCCAGTAACAGGTAAAGGAATAGCTACAAATAATATTAAAGCAATGACTACACCATAACGTTCGGTATTTTTAGTAAATTTCCGGCGGGTTCTGTCAAAAAGCCAGTTAAAAAATTTGTTAAAGAAGCGAGATTTTTTCATTAAAAAACGCGAAACCGGCTCTAAAAACCATAAAATAAAAAATACAGGAATCATGTTACCGATAAAAGACCAAATAAAAGCTTCAAATAAAGGTAATTTATAAGGGCCCAGAGCCATCGGTAAAGCTACTCTTAGCTCAGCTATGGGTATCATGGCTACTAATAACGTACTTATTTCTCCTGGTAAAGAACTAAATAAACTAGCCCATTCTATACTAAACATAGCAAATTTATCTCCTCATGTAAATAATTATTCTTCTTCATTTTTTTTCTCCTTTTCTTCATTTTCAGACTCTTTTTGACTTTCAGGATTGAGTAATTTTTCTAAACTTTCATCTTTATTCAGTTTTTCATAATCAGGGAGATGACTAGTTTCAGAGAGTCCTAAAAATTTTAAAAATTCAAAAGTAACTTTATAAAAAGTATCCATCTTGCTCTTATCTTTATAAGACTCAACCAATCCCTTAATCATTAAATTTCTTAAAATTAAAGAGCAGTTAACTCCACGAATAACATCTAATTCCGATTTAGCTATAGGCCCACGATAGGCAATTATGGTTAATGTTTCCAGAGCCGGCCGGGTTAATTCTCCAGTTTGCTCGTCTTTTAAATATTCTCTAACAATTGAAGAATTATCCGGATTAGTTGAAAGCTGCCAACTGTTTTGTATCTTCATAAGCTGGATACCTCTCTGCTCCTCCTTTAGCCTCTCTTTAAGATCTTGCAAGGACTGCTTCACTTTATCTTTATCTGAAGAAACTAGTTTAGCAATTTTGCTAACCGAAAGCGGACTGATACTGACAAAAAGTAAGCTTTCTATTTTTGATTTTAAATTCATGCGTTTTCATTATTAATTTTTTTTATAGAAATATCAGAAAAAATATTATTCTGATCTAAAATAATATTTCGTCTTTTAACCAGTTCCAACAAGGCCAGAAAACAAACTATTATTTCCATTTTATTCTTAGCTGATCCTAGAATTTCTTTAAAATTGCTAAACTCTTTCTCTAAAACTATTTTTTTTATATCATCAATTTTATCTTTTAAGGAAATTGTTTTTTTAATTGTTCTTTGTTTATAAGTGACAATGGGGGTAATGCTATGAATAATACCTTTAAAACAATCTTTAAGTATATTTTTATTAATGTTTTCAGGCGGAATAAAAACTTTTTCAAAGAGTTTGTTGGATTGACGGAAATAACTGAAATTCTTCTTTTTAATAATATCCTTGAGATTTTCAGCTGCTTCAAGAAAAATTTTATACATTTTCAGCTGACGTTCCAATTCAAAACCCGTTTCTTCCTCTTCTCTTTCTAAGTAAGGTAAGAGTGATTTTGATTTAATTAGTAAAAGTTTAGCCGCAATAACTAAAAAATCCGCCAGCTCTTCCGGAGAAATATCTTCAGAATTTTCAATATAATGGATATATTGTTCAGTTACTTTAGATAGAGAAATCTGGGTGATATCCATTTTTTCTTTCTGAATTAATTTCAGTAATAAATCTAAAGGCCCTTCAAATTTTTCTATTTTTATTTTATACATAATTAAAAATAATAACTTTTTTTAGAAAAAGAGAAAAGTTTAATTAATTTATTTTTTCTTCTTTCTCTTCGTCTTTTTTGAAGTCTTCTTTTTTTTCTTAGATCTCTTCTTCTTCTTTTTTCTTTTCTTCTTTTTCTTTGGCTTCTTTTTGTATTGAACTTTTAATTTAGCTGACTGGCCAATAGTACCGATAACCGGCTCCTCTTTTTTTATAAAATCTTTCATTTTAATAAGCAGACTCTCTGTAAAACTGCCAGCCCCAAAAAGAGCCTTTTTTATTTGGCTTAAGGGACGGTCTAAAATAAGAGTAATATCATAAAGACCGCCAAATGGAGTAATAGCGCCAGGTTTAATTTTTAATTTCTTAGCCATCTGTTTTTCCGAAGCCATTTTTACTTTCTTGGCTTTTAAGACTTTTTTTAATTTAGTTTTATCTAGACGACGATTGGCTCCTAAAACTACCAGATAATAATCAGAATCGGCTTTTATAAATAAAGTTTTAGCAATATTTTTTAGCTCATTGCGGGTAGTCTGGGCTAAATCATAAGCCGTAAAAACTTTTTTGTGTTCTAAAAGTTTATAATTAAGTCCGGTTTTTTTTAAATAGTTTTTAACTTTAACTGGAATTGACATAATTTTATTTATATTAATTTTTTTATTTAGATTTATTAAATCTTTTTTGTAAGTAAACTATTAAAAACACAAAAGCAATAGCAATAACACTCAAAACCACATAATTACCAATTTCACGATAATAACGGAAAAGATAATAGGCAAATTCCACAAAAACATGAGTTAAAAGAAATAAAATAGAAAAAAAGTAAGCTAGCAGTAAAATTCTGTTATAACTTTTCATTTTTTTACCCTGATTAGTATGATTAACCACAATAATAACCATCAAAAGCGGTACCAACAGACAAAAATGTAAAAGCAGACGAATAATTTCATATTGCTTTATATCACAAAACTTTTGTACAACCTGATAGCCAGAATTCTGACAAACTTCATAATAAGGGTTAAAAAAACGCGGCAAGTCGTGAAGTCCCAACTCCCATATAATTACAAAAACTATAAATAAAAGAATGCCAAAGAAAATTCCCCAAGCAGAATATTGATTTTTCAGCTTTTTTTCTTCTTCCTCTTCTTTTTCTTCTTCATTACCCTCGTCATTCTTATTTTCTTTTTTAACTGGTTGTATATAATTATCCATTTCTCATTTTTTTAATTTTAAAAGGTAATTTTTGTTGTTGACCCAAAAGCTTCTTGACCTGTTTTCGCCCTTTAGATGTTAAACGCACTTTTTCAATAAACCACATATGTGGAGTCCGCCGGCCATAACCGACTAAAAGCTCTTTTTGTATAAGTCTCTCTATTGATTTAGTAATAATATTCTGAATATCTCTTTTTTTTGGTTTTTTTCTTTTGTTTTTATAAAAATCTTCAAATATAGAGCGGTTTGTTTTTTGCGACTTTGAAAAATAGGAATTAACTAAAATATATTTTTGCAGATTAGATATTCTCATGTTTTTTATCAATAGAAATATGCTTTTCTTTAACTTCCGACTCCGGCAATTTAGAAGGAGCTCCCATCATCAGATCACGGGCATCTGAAGTTTTGGGGAAAGCCATTACTTCGCGGATATTCGGCTCACCCGCCAAAAGCATGACCAGGCGGTCTAGACCCGGAGCCATACCTCCATGAGGTGGCACCCCATATTCAAAGGCTTCCAAAATATGGCCAAAGCGTTTTTTTATTTCTTTTTGACTAAGCCCTAAAATTTCAAATATTTTTTGCTGCAAATCTTTTTGGTGAATTCTGATACTGCCGGTACCGATTTCATAGCCGTTTAAAACCAGGTCGTAAGAGAGGGCCTTTACTTTTTCCGGATTTTTATCTAAATTTTTTAAATCTTTTTCTACCGGTGCCGTAAAAGGGTGATGAGTGGAAACTAATTTTTTTTCTTTTTCTGCGCGCTCAAAAAGCGGCGGATTGACTACCCAGCAAAAAGCCAAGTTATCTTTGTCTTTTTTATTCTCCCGCAAATCAGGCTTATCACTTTGGTGTTTTTTCATAGCTTCTTCATAAGTAAGTATGGGGAAAGGCTTTTTAGCGATTTTCTTTTTCGGGCAAACACTCTTGACCAATTCAGTCATTAAGTTTTCCGTCAGCTCCATTATCTTTTTGTCGCTAGTAAAAGCCATCTCCAAATCCAGCTGGGTGAACTCAGCCTGGCGGTCGCCTCGAGCGTCTTCATCGCGAAAACACCGGGCTACTTGAAAATACCTTTCAAAACCGCTGATCATTAAAAGTTGTTTAAACTGCTGCGGTGATTGCGGTAAAACATAAAACTGGCCCGGAAAATTCCTGGAAGGCACAATGTATTCTCGAGCTCCTTCAGGGGTCCCTTTGGTTAAAAGAGGGGTTTCAATTTCATAAAAATTTTTATTATGCAGCCACTGGCGAATAAACCAAATCACTTTATCCCGTAAAATAATATTATTTTTCATACGCTCATGACGCAGATCCAAATAACGGTATTTTAGCCTTAATTCTTCGTTAGCCTGCCGCTCTTCATTTTCAATCTCAAAAGGCGGAGTTTTGCTTTCTGATAAGATTTTTAAGCTGGTAGCCTGAATTTCCACCTCACCGGTCGGTATTTCCGGATTAATATTTTTTTCGCTTCTTTTAGCTACTTTACCCTCTAATTCAATCACATATTCCGGTTTTAAATCTTTAGCTTCTTTAAAGCCTTTGTCTAAAACGACCTGGATAATCCCCTCTTTGTCGCGCAAGTCAATAAAAACAATCGAGCCCATTTTGCGGACATTATTGACAAAGCCAGCTAGTTTAACTTTTTTATCAATTTGGTCTAATGTTTCGTTCGTAAAAATTCGTTGCATGATGTTAGTTAATTGGTTGATTAATTAATCAGTTAATTGATTTAAAGCCTTTTTTGTTCATGGAATAAGTTAATTAGTTAATTAAGTTGTTTAGTTTATTAATCCGGATTGCGAATCACGAGTTTCGAATAATCCTACTTAGTAAATTCAAGAGTAGATAAAATGTTTTTTAATATTAAGACTTTGTTATCAGCTAAAGAAACACTTAGGTTGTATAATTTACTATGGTGTAGAAAATATGCATGTTCAAATTTACCTCCAGAACTATAATTACCAAGATGATAAATAGCGTTCTCATCACAGACTGTAATTTCTTCTTCAACTGATGGTGCCGTGCCTCCTCTTCCTAAATCTAACCAATTTTTTAAGCCCTCAAAATTAACCCCACCCACTGCTGAGTTCCAACTCGGCGTTCCTTGGGTAATATTAAATTGAATACCTTTAATTATCTCTAAGTTAAGGGGCGTTTCATTTGTTTGATAATCACTAGTTTGAATGGTGGTAACAATTTGATCACTATATTTATTTGTTTGGTTATCTCTAATAATATTACTTATTTCTTTCGGATATTCTAATTGAATATTTAATTTTTCATTTACATAACTAACCCAGTTATCGTTATCTTCTGCTGAAGAATTTGTATTCAAATTTTTATTCACAACCACCACGGTATTGGTATTTTCATTCTTGTTTAGATTTACGGCTGTGTTAGCATTAAGATTAGTATTCTCATTTTCATTAAGATTTACAGCTTTATTAGTGTTAAGATTCTCATTTTTATCGGTAACTGAATTTATGTTTTCATTCTCGTTTGAATTTATAGCCACATTAGTATTCAAATTAGTGTTTTTATTACTAACTATATTGGTATTATCATTTCCATTCTTTATATACTTGACATAGCCAAAGCTAAGTCCGGCGATTAAAACAGCGACGATCAGTCCGAGGATTAATATTGTTGTTAAGCCTTTTTGGTTCATGAAATAAGTTAATTAGTTACTTAGTTGATTGGTTGATTTGTTACTTAGTTAATTGATGATTAGTGATTACTTGATAAGTTAACTATTAAATTATGACTCTCAAGTCTCAAATAACCCTACCTTAATATTCCGGATTATTAATAATACCCATAAAAAGATTCTCACCTATTTCATTATCTCTAATGGCAAAGAAGTAGGGTTTATTAACTAACATATTAAAAGATTCCTGGGGTTCTTCAGCGGTTGTAATGATTTTAACACTAGTAACAGCCGCTGCTTCAGTGCCCTCTTCATTAACCTCAACAAAAGTCTTATGCAAAACATCACTAATATATACATCCGCCGCTATTTTATTAAAATCAGCGCTAGCAGTAAAAGCCTGCTTCATACCCAAGTCTTTTAAATATGAATTAAGACTTTTTTCATATTCAAGCTTTATTTTTGGCAGATACAAATATCCTTCTTTAGTGGAAAAATCTTTTAGCCAATCATGCCAATTTTCAGAATTTAATTCTGCCATAAATGACTCAAGATCATCCTTTGGTAAAAAGACATACATACTAAGCCGTTCATTTTCACCGTAAGGTAACTTTACCGCTTGGAAATCATTGTTCTCTAAATAGGCATAATCTTCACGCTGGTACATGAAATCATGTTGTTCTTCAGTGTTATCACCGTTATAAAAAGGGCGTTCTTGGGTGTTTTCAGGTTTAAACTCCTTGGTCCAGATACCTTTAAAATAAGTGGCGTTAATCAGATACATAATCACGTCAGAAGAAATGGGGTCGTTTACTATACTCTCAATTTTATCTTTAGTATTTTCTTTAACCCAGTTATTTATTTCGTCAACAGATTCTTTTTGGTTAAAATCCAAAGCTTTAGCAGTAGCTTCATACCAAGTTTGTAAAGTATTTATAAAATCCTGTTTTGGTTTAAAACCAGACCTAGTCCAAATGGAATTAGCTATAGCCACTTCAACATCCGGATCAATATCTTTATATTGAGTAATCAAATTTTTAGTTTGTTTATTTAAATCCTCCATAGAAATATCGGAAATGGCCAAAGTCTCGGCTATTTCGGCTTTGGTCTGACTGTCGCTACCCTGATAAACCATGGAAAGAGCTAAAGCAATACTAGTCGGAGAAATAAAGATATTATCCTTTTTTGCTGATTGATATAATTTATCTAAAATATTTAAACCAAAAATAGTGTGGGCCTGACTTAGGCTATCAACTGGTATCATAGAACTTGAATTTGTATTTATATTTGCTTGAGAGGAATTCAAATTTATTTTACTGCTAGTAGTATTACTATTTGTTTCTTTTTTTGGTTTCAAATAAACATAAGCTGAAGAAAAGCCAATAATAATAAGAGCTAAAATTAAACCAAGAGATAATATTTGAGTTAAGCCTTTTTTGTTCATGGAATAAGTTAATTAGTTGATTAAGTTAACTGGTTGAATAGTTGATTATTTTTACAATTAAACTAACCAAACATAGTAAAACACAGCATAACTAATAACCAAAACCGCCAAAACAAGCATAAGAATTATTAATTTGTTTGAACCTTGTTCTTGTTCCATATATTTATGGTCTTAATCGATTAAGCATTCTTGGGAAGGGAATAGTTTCGCGAATATGATCTAGTCCGCAGATCCAAGCCACAGTCCTTTCAATACCAATGCCAAAACCGGAATGTGGAAAAGTGCCATATTTTCTCAAATCAAGGTACCACTGATAGTCTTTGATGGGAATACCGGCTTTTTCCATATTGGCTTTTAAAATCTCATAGTCATCCTCTCTTTGTGAGCCGCCGATTATTTCACCATAGCTTTCAGGAGCAATCAGATCTGAATTTAAAACCAGCTTTTTATTTTTCGGATCTTGCTTCATATAAAAAGGTTTGGTTTCTTTAGGCCAGTGAGTGACAAAGACTGGTTTATCAACATCTTCAGAAATAGCCGTTTCTTCTTCGGCCCCAAAGTCATCACCAAATTTAATTTTAAAGCTTTTTTTATTTAATTCGTTGATTATCTCTTCATATTTTTTACGGATAAAAGGAGCTTTAATTTTTTCCAGTTTTTTGGTGTCACGCTTTAGGTTTTTTAAATCTTTTTTATTATTTTCCAAAACATATTTTACGATATAGGCCACCATATTTTCCTGAATTTCTAAATTTTCTTTATGTTCAACAAAAGCCGCTTCGGCGTCCAACATCCAAAATTCCATCAAGTGTTTTCTAGTTTTTGATTTTTCCGCCCGGAAAGTTGGTCCAAAATCATAAACCCGACCCAAAGCAGCGGCTGTGGCTTCAATATAGAGCTGACCGGACTGCGAAAGATAAGCCGGTTGGTCAAAATAATCAGTTTCAAAAAGCGTAGTGGTGCCTTCACAAGCCGTCGGAGTTAAAATAGGAGAATCAGTGAGGATAAAACCTTCTTCTTTAAAAAATTTACGAGCGGCCCAGATAATCGCGTCGCGTAGCCTTAAAATAGCCCGCTGACGACTGGAACGCAGCCAAAGATGCCGGTGATTCATCAAAAATTCGGTACCGTGGGACTTTTTGCCAATCGGATAACGCGGGGCCACTTGAATTACTTTTAAATCACTGACCTGCAGTTCATATCCTGTCGGGGCTTTAGGCTGTTTAACCACCTTACCCTTTATTTCTACTGAGCTTTCAATAGTTAATTTTTGGCAGCTTTCAAAAACTTTATCAGAAACATCATTTTTGGCCACTATAGCCTGAATAACACCAGTACCGTCCCGAAACTGTAAAAAAAAGATGCTTCCAGAGGAGCGGATATTAAATATCCATCCCTTTAAAAGCACTTTCTTGTCTATAAATTGACTAATTTCGGAAACATAAGCCATATTATGTTGTTTTTACCTTTTTATCAATAATATCTATAACCTTATTATAACTAATTTTAGCCCTTTCGTCAAAAAAATAGGAAAAAAACCCGTTAATTGCAATAATCAGAAGCCCCTAAATTGCTCATAGAAAGGATCTAATTTATACAAAGAATTATTTTTCCTAATTTCAATATACTGATGAATTGTTAATCTTTTTGTGATTGTCCATTTAATTCTGATATCATTTTCTTTAAAGTGTCCTGTGTTTATTAATAAAGTTTTCAGAATTAAATTTTGTGAATGACACCACAAAAATTGTTTATTTTTTAACAATTCATCAACATTATATTTGAAAAGTTGCTTCAAAGAATTTATACTTATGATTTTTCTATGTCCTTCATATTGTTTTATCAAAAAATCATAAACATTTCTAATTGTTTTTTCTTTATTCTTTGATTTTAGCTTTTTAGCAACTTTTCTTATTCCATTACTTGATTTTATTTTTGGCTTTATCAAGTAATTAGGAAAGATTATGTAAGGAAAAATAATCCCTAAGCATATCCATAACCCTGCGAGTGTTATTCCTATTTTTGTAATCATAATTAAATAGGATCCTTTCTATTTTAAATAACTTGTGAATAGAACGGGGCTTCTGATTACTTCTCACTTCGTTCGACCACGTTGCACTCTCGCTACGCTCGGGACAATTAACAGGGCTTAAAGGGTTCGCTCGTTGCACTTCGCTCTCCCAAGTTTTTTCTCTGCGAGAAAAAACTTCCCTTAAGCCCGATGTTATCAGTAATATAGGCTTTTTAGGTTTTTATGAATTAATTATTTTCTTCTTTTAAAACTTAATAATAGCCAGAAAATAATAACTATTACTATGCCCGCTATTATATTCCACATCATATCATCAGCTGTGTCATATAAGTCAGTCACTCGCCTGGTGGCAAACCATTGATCACCCAAAAATTCACTGACTTCATAAATTGATGAAAGAAAAACAGCTAACGATATAGAGTAAAGCGATAAATTAAATTTTCCTAGTTTTATTTTACCTTTTTTATTAAGCTCATAAAAAATAAAAAAGAAAGCCAAGGTTAAAGCTCCTGAGCCAACTACATGCGCCAGTTTATCCCACCAAAGTATTTTTTCATAAAGTCCGGCAAAGTTACCCAGGGCATCAAACCAAACCGCTAAAGCTGTCGTCCAGGCAATATAAAAAGGCAGAGATATTTGCAACTTTGATTTTGTTTTTTGAAAAACAATTAATAAAACTATTATAGCTGACAAGCCAGTTAAAGCCAGGGCTGCTTGCCTGACAGGTGTATCATAACTAGAAAAAATTTCAATAAAAAATAAAAATATTAATGAGAATATAGCCAGGTAAAATAATAGCTTATTCGTTTTCTCTTTCATTTTTTCTTGCTAATTTTTTCTTTTTTTTGACGCAAAAAAGTGTTTAGTAATTTCAATAATAATTATTTCTATCAAAGTAGTTAATACAATAACTCCCCAGTGAATAAGCCCCAAAGATTCGGTTCGCAGCACTCTTTGTAAGAAAGGCACATAGACAGCCGCCAATTGGAGAAAAAGACAAAATATGACTGCGGCTACTAAGGCTTTGTTTTTAAAAGGATTCATTTTCAGGATTGAACGTCGTAAACTGCGAATACTAAAAGCCAAAGGCAAAGAATCAAAAGCTAAATTGGTAAAAGCAATAGTACGAGCCAATGTTAAATTGCCGGTAGTTTCATAAAAATAGACAAAAATTATAAAAGAAGCTATAGCACTTAAAACACTAATAATAGCAATCATTACTTTCATTTCTGTATTTAAGACACTGCTAATCAGTCCTTCGGGCTTTTTTTTCATTATTTCTTTATCCGCCGGCTCCATAGCCATAGCTAATGAAGGAAAAGTATCATCAATTAAATTAATCCAAAGAATTTGAGCCGCTAAAAGAGGCAAAGGGTACCCCAAAATAAAACTGCCGGTAATTAATAATATTTCTGAAAAACCATCCGATAATAAATAAAGTACTACTTTTTTAATATTATCAAAAATAACCCTTCCCTGTTCCACGGCCTTTTCAATGGTCTTAAAATTATCATCCATAAGAACCAAGCCAGCCGCCCCCTTAGCCACATCAGTACCTGAGCCCAAAGCTATGCCAATATTCGCACTCTTTAAAGCCGGCGCATCATTAACTCCGTCACCAGTCATAGCTACTACCTCGTCATTAGCCTGCCAAGCATCTACAATGCGTAGTTTGTCTTCTGGCGAAACTCGGGCGTAGACTGAAATTTCTTTTACTTTTTTCTTCAGTTCATAGTCACTTAATCTTTGCAATTCTTTACCTTCTATAATATTTTCGTTTTCAGCTGGTAGTCCCAACTCCTGAGCAATAGACTGGGCCGTTAATTTATGATCACCAGTAATCATGACCGACTTAATACCGGCTTGTTCCACTAATTTAAGGGTCTCTTTGGCTTCCTTACGCAAGGGATCTTTTAGAGCCATAAATCCGACAAAAATTATGGCTTTATCTTCTTCTTTTTCAAACTCTTCCAAAGAACGAATCTGGCCTCCAAGGCGCTTATAGCCAAAAGCTAAAATACGCAAGCCCTTATTAGAAAGTTTTTCAAACTTTTTTTTCAGTTCTTTTTGCTTGGGTCCGGTCATTTTTATACGCTGGCCGTCACTATCAATATAGTTCGACATTTCCAATATTTTTTCCGGGGCTCCTTTGACAAATATAATATTTTGCTCTTTAGAGTAATGATGTAAAGTAGCCATGTATTTTATTGTGGAGTTAAAAGGAATCTCATCTATTCTTTTGTACTCTTTTTCTAATTCACTTTTTCTCAAACCCAGCTTAATACCGGCATTTAAAAGAGCTCTTTCCGTCGGATTGCCACCAGCTATTTTCCATTTTTTTAAATCATCTTCCTCGTTTTCAATAAAAGCGTCATTACAAAGCATACCAATTTTTAAGGCAAAGATGAAACTTTCAGCGCTATCCTTATTAATAGCTGTTTGCGGATCTTCAGTAGAAAAATCATGCTTGTTAGTAATAATTTGAGAAACATGCATAATACCTTCAGTTAAGGTGCCAGTTTTATCGGTACAAATTACTGTGGTTGAACCCAAGGTCTCAGCTGAAAGTAAATTACGCACTAAAGATTTATGTTTTAAAATTCTCTGCATGCCAATAGTCAATATTAGAGTAACAGCAATTAAAAGACCTTCGGGAATAGCCGAAACAGCTACGGCTACAGAAGTAGTAAACATTTCAATAAATTCCCGACCGGTAAAAAGACCAATGACTAGTAAAAGAGCACTAACCACTAAAACAATAATGGCCAATCGCCGAGAAAAGCGAGTTAATTTGACCTGGAGTGGAGTCTTGTTTTGCTCGGTTTCTTTAACCAGTTTAGCAATTTTACCAAATTCTGTGTTGTCTCCGATGTTAGTGACTACCGCCCGAGCACTGCCTTCAGCTAGGACTGTACCCATATAAAGCATATTCTGGCGGTCCGGCAGAGAAGTTTCTTTGGATATTTTATGGCTAAATTTTTCAATCGGATAAGCCTCCCCGGTCAGACTAGCTTCATTTACTTTTAAATTCTTAGCTGAAATAATACGGGCGTCAGCCGGAATTTTATCACCGGCATAAAGCACTAAAACATCGCCAGGCACTAAATCCTCAACATTAATTTCAGATTCCTGCCCATTACGAAAAACCAAAGTTTTTAAAGTAATAACTTCTTTTAATTTTTTAAGAGCATTTTGAGCCTTACGCTCTTGAAAAAAGCCAATAATAACATTAATAATGACCGCCGCTAAAATAACATAGCCATCCATATAATCGCCCAGAAAAAAACTAACCACCGTAGCAGCTAGCAAAATATAAACTAAAGAACTTTTAAATTGGCTAAAAAATAATTTTAGCCAAGGCATTTGTTTTTCCTTTGGCAATTCGTTTTTTCCAAATTCTTTTTTTCTGTTTTTAACCTCTTCTTGACTTAGCCCGTGCCCTGAAGAATCAAGCTTTTTTAAAGCTTGATCAGAGCTTAATTTATACCATTTTGTTTTGGTCATATTACCTTTATTTTAGCATAAAAAAAACCAAAGAAAAAACCCCGATCGCGCCAAAGCGTGATGGGGTTTATCAAATTACAAATTAATGTCTAAAGAGCCGGTGATCAAGGTAGTAAAAAGCTACACCTAGTTCATCAGCTTTAGCTATTACCTTCTTCCTCCTGAGACCGGCTGTTGGAGCATTGGGACCGGCAATTACCTTAATTCCTGCCTTAGCTAAAACTTCCAGTCCGTCCGGAAAGGGGAAAAAACCGTCAGTCACAGCCACAGACTGATTAAGTCCGTGCTCATTATTATTTGCCGATTCAACAGCTCTTTGACAAACCTCAACTCGAGAAGCACCGCCACGACCATAACCGATCATTTTTTTGCGACGTGTAATGGCCGTTGCATTTGAGGAGAGAAACTTACAGCACGTGGCCGCAAAAATCAGCTCTTCAAGCTGCTTTTGCGTAGCTTCTTTTTTACCCGCCTGGATGAAATTAGTAAGCTCAGGTAAAAAAGTATCTGGCTCTTGAATAAGACAGATACCCATTTTCATCTTAGTTTCCCGCTGGAGTCGACCAAATAACAACTTATTAGTTTGGATTATCCGAATATTACCGTGGGAAGCGACTAATTTATTAAGAGCTTCTTGAGAAATATTGAAACAAATCAAAGTTTCAAAAAATTTATCTTCCATCAGATCCACTGTGGCTTCATCTACCAAACCGTTTATGGCCACCGTACTGCCAAAAGCAGACAAGGGATCACCAGACCAGGCTCTTTTAAAGGCCAGACTAGTATTTTCAGCTAAAGCCACACCACAGGGAGATAAATGTTTAAAAATAGCACAAGCTTTTTCCATATCGAAATGATTAATCATTTCCACAGCCCAGGCAATTTCTTCCCAGTTAGTATAAGAAAGGTCTTTGCCAGCATAGAGGATTTTATAATCCTCTTCATTATAATGAACACCCGCTGTTATCTGATGAGGATTAGTGCCATAACGCAGTGTTTCACCATTTGTACCGGCTATTACTAAAAAGTTTTCACCATACTCATCAGCCATACGAGAAGCAATAACACTGTTATAACGAGTCATTAAAGCAAAAACTTCAGTGGCTAATTTAGCTCTCATTGGCTCTCTTACCCGACCGTGTTCTTTTAATTCTTTAATAACCAATGACCGGTGTTCCAGAGAACAAATGACAGTTACCCCGTGATGGTAATTCTTAGCAGCCCCGCGGATCATAGTCGGTCCACCAATATCCACTTTATCCAAAACTTCAAGTAAGGTTCTGTCAGGATCATTAGCATACTCGACTAGATGATAGAGGTCAACACAGACTAAGTCAAAACGAGGAATACCATGTAAGCTCTGAAGGCTCCGATCTTCAGAAGTAGCCCGTCCCAGAATACCGCCATGAATTCTCGGATGAAGAGTTTTTAAGCGTCCATCCATCATCTCTGGAAAATCAGTAATTTGCTCAACGTCGGTGACCGGAATTCCGAATCCGCGGAGAAAATTAGCTGTCCCCCCTGAGGAAACAATTTCTACTCCCATCTTGTCAAGCTCACGAGCAAATTCAAGAATACCTTCTTTATCAGCTACACTGATCAAAGCTCTCTTTATCATAATTTCTCCTTTCTTTGGTTTTAAAGAGCTCTTTTTCCACAATTAACAAGTTAATTATCTTAGCAAATGATATTAAAAAAGTAAAGAAAAAACCCCGAAATAAATTCGGGGTAAAATTTTTAACAGTTATCCGGTAAAGCTCGGTCCGGATCAAGGTTAAATCTTTGATAAACTCGCGGTAATACCTCATGGAGCCTGGATTGAAAATTGAAGCACCCTCTTATTTTTTCAGCCGATACTACTTCAGCTACTACCTGACCACTTCCTGGTATACTGGCCTGCAATACTGACTGCATAAAGGAAGTATCTTCTTCCATAGCCCGGAAAGCTGCGGTTTGAACTAATCGGTAAACATCCTCCGGATTAATACCAGTATCGGCCAGCAAGGTCTTAACTTCTTCACTAGCCCAGCAGCCGTTAGTGCGATCAATATTCAAAGCCATCCTTTCCCGGAAAACCACCAGGTGGCTAATAACCCAGTTCATTTGGCGCAGCATGTAAACCACTAAACCAGTGGCATCAGGTAAAATAATTCTTTCCGGTGAAGACTGAGAAATATCCCTTTCTTCCCAAGTAGCAATATTCTCCATAGCTACCAGGGCGTTGGCTCTGAGTAGGCGCGACTGGCCGGTCAATCTTTCCAGAATAATCGGATTCTTCTTGTGAGGCATAGCCGAAGAGCCTTTCTGTTTTTTACTGCGGGGCTCTTGAATCTCCAGCGTTGAAGTCTTAGACCAATGCCTAAGATCAACAGCCATTTTTTCCAGACAAGATCCAATTACGGCTATCTCCGCCAAGAAACGGGCAATATTGTCGCGCAGAGTTATTTGGGTGGCCGCCGGCCGCACTTTAAGATTAAGAATTCTCAAAGCCTCTTCTTCCAGTTCCGGATCAATAGTCAGATAATTACCAATAGCTCCGGACATCTTGACTTCTCTGAGCTGCTCAAGTATAAAGGCCAGATTTTCATCAGCTCTTTCAATAGCTTCCAGGTAGCTGCATAGTCTCCAGCCAAAAGTAGTCGGTCTGGCGTCCTGCCCATGGGTTACTCCGATACAAAAAGTCCACATGTGTTGACTGGCTTTCTCTCTTAGGCAGTCAGCAAGACTTTTCAGTTCACGGTGTATTATCCCTCCGGCTTTTAACAGCTGAAGGGCCAAAGCCGGCTCTTCTGTGTCATAGGAAGTCATTTCTTCATGGAAATATTTCCGTAAATTTTCATCTAGATAACTGCGGACATTATCAACAAAGGCCTGAAGATCATGATGAATAATCTTATCAATAGCCTGCACTTCGGAAACTTTGAAGCGGGCCTTTTTTCTTATCTGTTTGTAAACATTCTTCGGATAATCACCACGCTGGTATCTGGCTTTGATCATGGCTAGCTCTACCTTTAGCCAGTATTCAAACTTTGAACGTAAGCGCCAGATTCTAGCCACATCTTTCGGATTATAACGCTTAATCATAAATCCTCCTTTTTGGTTAAAAGACACCATTTATTACTTCTAATAAAATGTGCGAGTATTTCACTTTATAAAAAAATATAATAAAAGTCAAATAAAAAAACCTCTGGTGGGTCGTAAGAGTCTCCCGCCAGAAGCAGACAAGCGAACCGTAATATCTTGGCACAAAATACAGAGTACTCTAAATTCTATTGTATTAAAAAAAGAATGTTTTGGTGGGTCGTACAGGTCTCGAACCTGTGACACCCTGCTTAAAAGGCAGGTGCTCTACCAACTGAGCTAACGACCCAACAAAATATTCTTTTCCTTATACTTAAGTTTAACTTTGGAAATGATAGCACAGATAATTAAAAATATCAAGCTTAAATAATATTTCAATTTTAGAGTAATAACAATAACTAAAAAACTACTTTTTCAATAAATAGTGACTATTCTAAGTCTTTATTTGCAAAAACATTTCCAGCGAGCATCAGTCGCTTTAGAATTAAAATAACAATTATTATAACCGGCTGAAGTAGCTCCATTTTTACAATCAGCTGCTGAATTCCAGGTTTCAGCCGGTTTTCCATAAATCCCCTGAGAAGTTACTGCTTTCTCACTCGTACAGGTTTTTCCAATTGACTGGCAATAGGCGGAGCATGTTTCAAGTCCGGTTAAATTTACACACTCCGACCAAGCGCCGATGATTGATTTACCTTCACCCATTATATTATATCCGCCATAATATTCAGTTTTATCATCATAGCCGTCACCATCAGTATCTTTTTTATACTTATTACTGCCAAGATATGATTCTATTATATCTTTAATACCATCACCATCACCATCATTATCCATATCAACATTATTGGAATTAGTGTTAATATTAGTATTACTAAAGTTAGAACCACCAATAAACGTATTTTTACCTGAGACAAATTCATCTAAAGAATGTCTAAAGGATAAAGAGGCTTCAGAAGAAATATCCTCTATGCCTAAGTCAAAATTAATATCAAATTTATAAGTTTTGTTATCATTTTCCGTCATGTATTGACAAAATTCTCCTTTTAATAAATCTTCACACATATAACCGTCACTCTTATCATAATAATATATTTCATTATTATTTACTGCTTCTTCCAGCTTATTAATGGTTTCAGGAAATGTTTCATATTTTGCTTTATAACGACTTAGAAGATCTTTTGTTCGGTGAACGATTTTTGATTGTTCTTTAGCCACTAAAACATCATAATTACTTTTTTCCACTCCTTTTTTTACAAAATTAGATTTTTCTTTAATTTGGTCAGTAATAGGAGAATAACGATCAGCTATATTTTTGCCTTTTCTCCATTCGTTTTTTTCATTAGTAATACTATTTATTCCTATTCCTTCTTTAGAATTAGTGGAATATAGTATGCCGTAGCTTGTATATTCTTTTTCAGAAGGTTTTGGCTCCTGTTCAACATCATTCATATTATATTCTAAACTATAATTATTGCCTTTAACTTCATAAATATAATCTTTTTCTGTGTTTAAATCTTTGGTATTACGGGTTACTTTTGAAAGTTTATCAGGAAACTTTTTGTTTTCAATATAGTATTCCATTAATTTTTCCCGAATAAATAGGACCTTTTCGGCCTGTTTTCTGTCTCTATACGCTTCTTTTGAAAGACCTAGTTTCTCGCGTTCAATTTCATCAGCGTCCACATAAGATGAGGGAACTTTTACTTTTGAGGGATTATTATGATTCCACATTTTAACTGTAAAACCCATGTTTATTTGTTTGTCTTTATATATTTTTAGATCTTCAGGTGGTACAATACGCGAATTAAATGACAACTGCATAAGATCTCCGGTCCCCGGATGAAGAGCTACTTTGATCCTAATATTTTTCATAGCTTTTTCTATTTTTTGTTTAATTTCATTTTCTTCTTCTTGAGTAAGTTCTTTTTGACTAATATTAATAATCTTAGAAATATTAGTATTACTATTATCATTTTGAATACTTTTTATCCAATCAGGAACTACTTCACTATTTATCTCTACTTCAAACTCAGGAGCTTCAATACCTTCAATCTTTACCTTATTACCAGTTTGTTTAAAAATAAGAAGTTTTTTATCTCTGGTTTTAGAAATAAAATCTCTGGCTTTATTAATAAAATCCTCTCCTTTTTCTTCAACCTTTGAGACAAAATCATTTATCTCTTCATTCATTGATGAAGCTTTAATCCATTCACCTTGATGTCCCTGAGTAATATCAATATAAGGAAATTCAGAAACTTTATAATAAACATTATCTTTTATCAACTTTCCTGCTAAATCTATAAGCATAGTCATTGAATCCGTTTTAAAATCACCATTAACTACCATTTCTACATCGGGTAATTCATTTTTTTCTTTTACTTTTGATAAATCAAATCCGCTGCCACTAAATGTTAAATTAAGTCTTGACTCCCCGGCTAAATACATCCCTATTTTTTTTTCGTATTCTTCAAAAGTTTCTCCGGAAAAAAAGGATAACATATCAGAGTTTGCACTATTAGAATTTTCATTTGTTTTTTCTAAGCCAATATTAGTGGTTATATCCTCTATAGTATAGGAAGTAATGGCCTTAGCTGGATTTATTAAATTAATACCAAAATTAGATTTTTTATTTAATTTACTAAATTTGTCTGTACGGTCAGCTACTTCCACTAAAAAATTCATGGTAAAATCACTGCTTTTAAATTCCTTAAAGCGTTCATACATCATACCAACTAGCTCTGATTCTTCCGCCTGAAAAAAAGGTATCTTATATTTAAGGTCTGTAAAATAAACCGCACAAAAGCCCCCTATAATTAAAACCAGCCCGCTAATAAGGGCTGCTAATTTCCAAGAGAATTTTTTTCTTAATTTTTCATCGGCAAAAGATGGCGAGGTGAATTGTTTTTGGTCATTATTTGTTTCTTCCTTATTTAAACTTGGCCTTTCTTGCTTTCCTGAATTATTTTCTTTTGACGCTTCAGAAAAGGGTAAATTGCTCTCTACATTATTATTTGATTTTTCTATAATTGGTTTTTCGTTATTTTTAACTTTTTCTCCAATATTATTAGTCTCTTCTTTTTTTTCTTTAAACATAATTATAATATTAATTTTATTCCTTTTATATTATATCATAAAATAAGAAAAAAATCAAATCTATTAATATTTTTTGTTTGTGTATAAAGCTGGGTAAAATCCTGTTGAAATCACTGCTTGTTTATATAAGTAGTATTTGATAAGATAAATTATACTTAATTTATAGATAATTTTATGGCCAAACAAAAAAAATCCGATGATATGACCCGGATTGGCAAAATACCGCCTCAGAATATTGAGGCGGAAAGATCTGTTTTAGGTTCTCTTTTGATTGATAAAGACGCCATTGTTAAAATTGCTGATATTATCAAGCCAGGAGATTTTTATCAGGAAAAACATAAAATTATTTTTGAAGCTATATTAGAAATTTATGAAAAACGCGAGCCGATTGACTTACTCTCCTTATCCAATAAATTAAAAGAAAAAAAGCAGTTTAAAGCCATTGGCGGACAAAGTTATTTGGCTGACCTAACTAATCAAGTACCAACGGCTTCTAATATTGTTAACTACGCCAATATCGTCCAGAAAAAAGCTACTTTAAGACGATTAATCGGCGTTTCTTCAGAAATTGCCCGTCTGGGTTATCAAGAGACTGATGATGTTCAAGAGGTTTTAGACCAGGCTGAGCAAGCCATTTTTCAGGTCTCGCAAAAACACATGCGGGAACTTTTTGTACCCATTAAAAATGTGCTCACCGAAGCCTTTGACCGTATTGATGAATTGCATAAAGAAAAAGGTAAACTTCGAGGTATAGCCACTGGTTTTTCTGACCTTGATAATATGTTAGCTGGCTTGCAAAAAAGTGATTTAGTTGTCTTAGCGGCCCGACCTTCGCTAGGCAAAACCTCACTAGCCCTGGATATGGCTCGCCAGGCCGCTATTAAAGTAAAAGTGCCAGTTGGTTTCTTTTCCCTGGAAATGTCAAAAGAACAGCTGGTTGACCGTATGCTTTGTGCTGAAGCCAGTGTTGACTTGTGGAAAATGAGGACTGGCAAACTTTCAGAAAGTGATGAAGAAGATGATTTTCCCAGAATTGGTCATGCTATGGGTGTTTTATCTGAGGCTCCGATATTTATTGACGATTCTTCAATTACTTCAGTTATGGAAATAAGGACTAAAGCCAGGCGTCTACAAGCCGAGCACGGCTTGGGTTTAATTATTGTTGATTATCTGCAGTTGATGGAAGGTCGAGCCAAGGCTGAAAGTCGAGTCCAGCAAATTGCCGAAATTACTAGAGGATTAAAAGGTATTGCTAAAGAGCTGAATATCCCTGTTTTGGTTCTTTCACAGCTTTCGCGGGCTACTGAACAAAGAACCCCGCCTATTCCTAAACTGTCTGACTTGCGTGAATCAGGTTCTATTGAGCAGGATGCCGACGTGGTTCTCTTTATTTACCGAGAAGAAGTCTACAAAAAAGACACTGATCGTAAAGGTATTGCTGATATTTTAATTTCCAAGCACCGTAACGGTCCGACTGGTCAAATTGAGCTTTTCTTTGATGAAACTAAAGTTTGCTTCAAAAATTTAGAAAGAAAACTGGAGGAAGAACCATTCTAATATGTTATAATTATTCAAACTGTTGAAACTGTTAGAAAATGTTTTTAAATTATAAGAGATAAAATAATCTCTTTTTTTTATAACCAATTTATGGTATAATACTAAAGTCTTAATAATTAATTTTTTAATATTTTATGTTTAATAAAATTAAACAATTCAAAAATTTAAGAGATCAGGCTAAACAACTTAAAGAGCAATTGGCCGAAGAAACGGTTAAGGCTGACTGGAAAGATAAAATAAATATGGTCATGGATGGTAATCAAAAAATCTTAAGTGTTGATATTAGCCCTGAGATGCTAAACCCGGATAAAAAAGAAGACTTAGAAAAAGGTATAAAAGCTTGTCTGGCTGACGCTATTAAAAAATCACAAATGGCTGCGGCCCGAAAAATGCAGGGTCTGGGAGGTTTAGAGGGCATGAATCTGCCAGGGATGTAAAAAAAATCCATGTCAAAATATCCCGAGGCTATTGAAAACTTAATCACTGAGTTTAATAAACTCCCTGGTATTGGCCGTAAATCAGCCGAGCGCTTTGTTTTTTATTTATTAAAACAACCTCCGCATGAATTAAAGAATTTAGGGCTGGCTATTGAAAATATAAAAACAGAAATTAAACAATGTTCAGTTTGTCAGAATTTTTCAAAAGAAGACCCTTGCCCTATTTGCGTTTCTTCAGCCCGGGATAAAAATATTATTTGTATTGTGGCTCAGCCACAGGATGTTTTAGCCATTGAAAAAACTAGTCAATATCAAGGTACTTACCATGTACTACATGGTACTCTAAACCCACCCGAAGGTATTACCCCCCAAAAATTAAAAATAAATGAATTACTTAAAAGGGTTGAGAAAAATAATATAAATGAAATTATTCTGGCCCTTAATCCTGACATAGAAGGTGAATCCACCTCTCTGCATATTAAAAAATTGCTATCCCCTTTTAATCTAAAAATTACTCAGCTAGGCCGCGGGCTGGCTATGGGTTCTGAATTGGAATATGCTGACGAAATTACCCTGTCTAACGCTTTAAATGACCGTAAAAAAGTTTAAAAGATTTATAAACTAAAAATTGACTAGACCAAGTTCCCAGCCCACCTGTTGATGCAGTTAGCAGAACAAGCTTAACCTGTTCTACTTATTAAAGGTAAGTCAAAATTTTTGCTTTAACCTTGAATATTAAAATTAAAATAACCAAGAAGCACAGATTAGAAAAACCGACGTTATTTATTCGGTCAAATCCCATAGAAGGAAACACTTTTTTCCACCCGTCGCGTAAGCGGAAATTTATCTCCGCAAAAGGGGTTATTAAACATAAATTAATGCTAGTTTTTATGAAAACAATTAAAAGAAACCTCTGAAAATATAATCAAAAGGAATAAAGAAGGGAGTTAAAAAGATTTTTATTTTAAATTATTATGGCCCCCATTTATAAATTTGGGTGCTTTTTTATTACAAAAAAAGATGCTTTGAATCAAAAAACATCTTTTTTATTTATAGATAACTTTTAATTAATCGATAATATCTCAACTTCAGTAAAAAATTGGCGATGTCCGATTTTTTTTCGATAACGGATCTTATTTTTATACTTAATAACATCAATCTTTTTGGCTTTGCCGTTCTTTAAAACTTTAGCTTTGACTTTGCTTGATTTTACTTTTGGCTGTCCAAGATTAATTTTTTTATTGTCGCCGGTAAGTAAAACATCGGAAAAAGTTACTTCAGCTCCTTCTTTCTTATTCAATTTTTCTACCCGGATCTTATCACCTTTTTTTACTTTATATTGCTTACCTCCGGTTTTAATAATGGCTAACATAATATTTTAAAAACATTAATTTATTAATTTACATAATACATTAATTACGGTAAAACGTCAAGCCCCCATAAATTTTTAGAAAAATTTACTTTATCCCCTACTTTTATATTATATTTTTGGCTAACTCCCCCCTTTAGTTCAAGAATTTTATCCACTGGCTGAGGCGGTATATATTTTTTATAATCCTTATCAGTTTCTATTGGCACATTTTTTTCAAGACCAATAATCTTATCGTCTTTTATCCAGATTATATCCAAAGGAAATTTAACATCCTTCATCCAAAAGGAATATAAATCTTCTTTATTATTTAGAAAAATCATACCTCGTTTTTCTTTGAGGTCATCCCTTTTGGAAAGACCTTTTCTTTTTTCTGAAGAAGAGCGAGCTATTTCTACCTCAAATTTACTGTTATTTATTTCTATGGTAGTAGTTTGGCCCAGTAGTTTTTTATAATAAAAAGTGATATCCTGGCTTAAATCTTCGCTGGCTATAGACCAGAATAAAACTCCAAAAAAAATAGCTACTATTATTAATATACTTATTTTCATATAATATTATTATTTTATATACGCCTAAGTTAGGAAAATCTTCTTTTTCTATAAACAAATACCAAAACCAAGCCTAAAATAAGCATAAAAAAAACCAAAACTACTAGACTTATTAACTTAGAAAAGCCTCTAAAAAATAAAGTGGTAGAACCAAAAACAAGGGTTAAAAAATAAAGAAAGATAACCGCTCCCTGATGAGAAAAACCAACATCTAAAAGTCTAAAATGTAAATGCTTTTTATCAGCTGAGAAAATTTTACCTTTTTTAAAAAGCAGCCGCCTTATAATAACCCAGATAACATCTAAAATAGGTAGGCCCATAATTAATAAGGCTGTAGCTATTTTACCGCCGGAAATAATAGCTAAAATTCCTAACATAAATCCACAAAATAAACTACCTCCCTCGCCTAAAAATACTTTAGCTGGATGCCAATTGAAAATAAGAAAACCGAGAGCACTGCCAGCCAATATGGCACAGATCATGGCCGTGCCCGGCTGGGAAACATCTTTACTTAAACTAAGGATAAAAATAATAACCGAACCAATAACTGTTACCCCTGACAAAAGCCCGTCCAAGCCATCTAAAAATTTGGTGGTATACATCATACCTAAAAGCCAGACAAAAGAAAAAATATCAGCTAGCAGTGTAAATTGATAAACTGTCTGGCCTATTTTTATAAAATCGACATTAATAGTGTCTAACCATAAAAAACCCCCTAAAGGGTTAGAAATATAGGTAACACCAATACCCGAGGCAATAACCACTAAAATAGCTAAAATAGGCCAAATTATTTGATATTTAGCTTTAAGCGAGTATTTATCGTCCAAATAACCGCCTAGCATTATCAGGCCAGAAGCCGCTAATAACCCCCAAATATACTTAGGCTGAATATTCTCAGTGATAATTAAATTTTTAAAAAATAAAATAGTTAGAAAAAAAGAGAAAAAAATAGCCAAACCACCAAGAAGTGGGATTGGTTTTTTTTGAACTTTTCTTTCGGGAGCCTCTTGGGGTCTGTCAATAATTTTCTTGCCTTTAGCTATTTTTTTTATAAAATAAGTGAAAATTACAGAAAAAATAAAAGCTAATAAAAAAGAAAAAATGTAATTATAATAATTCATATTATTTTAAGCTTTGACGATCAATATAATCCTGTAGAATTATTCGGGCTGATTGTTCATTAATTTTATTTTTAGAAACTTTTTGGCTTACTTTTTTATTCTGAAAAAGATTATGACTCAAACGAGAAGTCATTCTTTCGTCTTGAAACTGGCAAGGTATATTTAATTTATTTTCTAAATTTTTTTTAAATTTCTTTACTTCTTCAGTCCATTCACTGGCCTGTCCTTTCATATTTAAAGGCAAACCAATAATAATTTTTTTTATTTCTTCTTCAATACAATATTTTTGTAATTCATCGAAAATATTAATTTTAGATTTGTTCTCTAGGGTCTCCCGGGCAAAAGAAAATTTTTCTTCTTCATCCGAGACTGCCAGGCCAATTCTTTTTTTACCATAATCAATACCAAGAAGTTTAGACATAGGTTATTTTGTTAATAGTGAGTAACCATTTTTAGTAACAGCCACTGTGTCTTCAAAATGAGCCGATAATAAGCCATCTTTTGTGCGGGCTGTCCATCCATCCTCATCAATACTCACTTCATAATTTCCAGCTGTTAGCATCGGCTCAATAGCCAGAACCATACCCTCTTCCAAAATAGGACCGGTGGCTTTTTCTCCATAATTAGGAATTTTTGGCTCTTCATGCACTTTTTTACCCACTCCATGGCCGACTAAACTTCTAACTACCCCAAAGCCATTTGACTCAGCATAATCTTGAATAGCAAAAGAAATGTCCCCAATCTGATTTCCGGCTCTAATTTGTCTTAGTCCCAGCTCTAAAGCTTTTTTGGTCGTATTAACTAATCTTTTGGCTTTTTTTGAAGTTCGGCCAATATTAATAGTACGGGACATATCAGTATAAAGACCTTTGTATTGCATTCCAGCATCAATACTAAAAATATCACCCTCTTTTAAAATTTTATCCTCGGAGGGTATACCATGAACTACTTCATCATTAAGAGAGGCACAAATAGCAGCCGGAAAACCCTGATAGCCTTTAAAAGAAGGCTGACCGCCTTTTTCATGCATTAATTTATCAGCTATTTTATCCAATTCTAAAGTGGAAATTCCAGGTTTTGATTTTTTAACTAAAGTATTTATCACTTCTGCTAAAATTTTTCCGCCCTCTCTTATTATTTCGATTTCTTTAGTTGTTTTTATAATAACCATTTTTATTCTATTATTTTTTTTAATTTATTTATAATTTCTTTAAAAACATTATTAATTGTTTGTTCACCATTAATTTTAAGATAAAGACCCTTTTGGCGGTAATAATCAAATACCGGCTCTGTTCTTTGGTGATAAATTTTTAATCTTTTTTTAATGGCTTGCTCTTTATCATCTTCTCTGACTATAAGCTCAGCCCCGCAATAATCACAAATATTTTCTTCTTTTGGCGGTTTATACTTGATATGAAAAGTAGCTCCGCAAACTGGACAAACTCGACGTCCGGAAAGACGGTGAATTCCTTCTTTATCTGAAATATATATTTCCATAACCAAATCAATAATTACTACCTTTTCTAGCATTTTGGCCTGATTAATATTTCTGGGAAAACCGTTTAAAATAAAACCTTTTTGGGCCTTTTTTTTGGCCAGTCTTTTTTTTAATAACTCCAAAGCAATTTTATCAGGCACTAATTGGCCCTTATTAATTAAATCAGCTACTTTTTTACCTATTTTAGTTTTATTCTTTAACTCCTGTCGAAAAATATCTCCCATACCAAAAAAAGGGATCTTTAATTCCTTTGAAAGCTTTTCTGACTGAGTATCTTTACCTGAACCCTGAGGCCCTAGCACGATTATTTTTTTTACTTTCTTCTTCATAGCTTTATTATAACAATATTTATAAATTTAAAAAAGCGGAGATTAGGCCCGCTTTATGCCTTATTTTTTTCTCATATACATTTAATAATCACTCCTCAAAAATTGATTTTCAAACTAAAAACCTTCATAATCACGCATAACCAGCTGGGACTCTATTTGTTTAACTGTTTGTATAACCACCGAAACAATAATCAAAAGACTGGTGCCGCCAATAGTTAAAGTGCTAATATTAGTAGCTGATTGTAAAATAGTCGGTAAAACAGCAATAACACCGAGGAAAAGAGCGCCACCTAAAATAATGCGATTAGAAACATAATTTAAAAATTCGGCTGTATTACGACCAGGTCTGATACCGGGTATAAAACCCCCTTGTTTCTGTAAATTGTCAGCTATCTGATCAGGATGAAAAACTACCGTGGTATAAAAATAAGTAAAAGCTACAACAAAAGTAAAATATAAAACGCCATAAACTAGTCCCCCTTTAAAATTAATAACTACCCATTCAGCAATAGTAGCCACCCAGTAATTACCGCTTTCAACAAAAAACTGAGCTATCAAAGGTGGTATCAAAACAAAAGAAAGAGCAAAAATAATAGGAATAACTCCGGCCTGGTTAACTCGTAAAGGCAGATGCGTATTAACTCCACCATACATTTTATTGCCTCGGATACGTCGGGCATAGGAAACCGGAATGTTTCTCTGACCCTGAGTAATATAAACCACCCCAGCAATAGTAACTAAACCAATAAAGACTAAGACCATCAGATTAATAACATTGGCCGCTGTAAAAGTAACAATGGTCTGGCTTATTTGCTGAGGAAAACGAGCAATAATACCGGCAAAAATTAATAGGGAAATACCATTGCCAATTTTCTTTTCGGAAATAAGCTCACCTAACCACATCAAAAACAAACTGCCAGCGGTAATAGTAACAATAGCTACTACTAAATTAAATCCATCCAAACCGGTAATTATGCCCTGTCCTTGCTGTTTAAGAATATGAATAGTGGCATAAGACTGGACAATAGCTAGGGGCACCGTTAACATTCTCTGCCATTGATTAATTTTTTGCCGACCTGATTCTTCTTTTTGCAACTCGGCCAAACGAGGCACAATAACGGTCAAAAGCTGAAAAATAATAGATGAAGTAATATAAGGAGCAATACCGAGCATAACTACAGAAAAGTTACTCATGGCTCCGCCAGAGAAAAGATTAGCCAGACCCAAAAGCTGATTTGACTCAAAAAATGATTTCAAACCTTCAATATCTACTCCCGGAATAGGAATATGAGCCGCGAGTCTGAATATTAAAAGAATGAATAAAACATATAATATTTTATTTCTTATTTCTTTAACCCGCCAAATTTGCGATAATTTTTCCAGCATATATTATATTATTTTATTTCTTCCGCTTGACCGCCTGCCTTAACTATAGCTTCTTTAGCCGATTTAGAAAAGGCTTTGGCCTTAACAATCAATTTTTTATTTATTTTACCCTGACCAAGAACTTTTAAACCTCGTGGGGAATAATTAACCAAATCCATTTTTAGTAATTTCTTTTGATTGATTATTTCTCCATCATCAAAATGCTTATCTAAATCACCAATATTAATAACTGACATTTTTGGATAAAAACTTTTAAATCCTCTCTTTTTAGGTATTCTTTTTAAGGTTTGTCTTAAACCAAGCCAACGAAGACCTTTTTGCCCACCTGATCTTGATTTCTGTCCCTTTTGTCCACGCCCGGAATAAGTACCACGGCCAGAGGAATCGCCGCGACCCTTTCTTCTTTTTTTCTTTTTATTGGGATTTTTTAAATTATCTAAAGTAATTTCCATTATTTTTTAATCCTATCTTTATCATTTTTTTCTGGAGACTCTTTTTTAGATTCCTTTTCTTTTTTCTTGGTATTTTTTTCTTTTCTGGGTTCTTTTAATTCTTTTAAAGCCTTTATTAAGGCTTTAACGTTGTTAATCTTATTTTTTGAACCGATCATTTTTGCTACAATATTTTTAATACCAGTTAATTCTAAAGCAGCCCTAACAGCTCCGCCAGCAATAATACCAGTACCCTTAGGAGCTGGTTTTATTAAAACCTTAGCTGATTTATATTTTACCCGCATTTCATGAGGAATAGTCTCGTCAATAGTTTTTACTTTTATCATTTCTTTCTTGGCCGCATTAACCGCCTTATTAATAGCCGTGGCTACATCAGCTCCTTTTTTTACGCCGAGACCGATTTTACCCTTCATATCACCAATAACCATGCAGGCGCGAAAACGCATTCTTCGGCCACCAGCCACTACGCGGGAAATACGAGCAATTTCAATAACATTTTGTTCATATTCTCGCTTTTTAAAATTTTTATCTCTATGCTTTTTAAATCTTTTTTTCATAATATTTATTTAAAAAATTAATCCGGCCTTCCGGGCCCCTTCAGCTAAAGATTTTACTTGGCCGTGGTATTTAAAACCGCCTCGATCAAATACCACATTTTTGATATTTTTTTTAAGAGCTTTTTGGCCAATTTTTTGTCCTACCAAAAAAGCTGCTTTCTGACCAGAATTTTCTTCCTTTTCTTTTTTTTCTTTAGAAATTTTAGCTTTGTCTGTATTCATATCGGAAACCGAAACTATTGTTTTATTTTTTTTATCATCAATAAGCTGAGCATAAATATGCTTATTACTTTTATAAACATTTAGTCTGGGCTTCTTAGCCGTGCCAAAAATTTTAGATCTTATTCTTATCTTTCTTTTTTTTCTTTTTAACTTTTTATCTTTAAGTTTTCTCATAAATTTGTTTTAAATTAAACTTAAGCCCCGTCTTCATCTCCTTTAGCGGCTTTACCAGCTTTACGGCGAATGACTTCATCGACATACTTAATACCTTTACCTTTGTAAGGCTCTGGTTTTCTAAATCTTCTAATTTCAGCCGCTACTTGTCCTACTTTTTGACGATCCGGGCCAGCTACAGTGACAATATTCTTATCCACCTTTATTTCAATATCTTCTGGAAAGTTATATTCAATAGAATGAGAATAACCCAAATTAAGAGTTAATTTATGATCGCTCACTTTTGCTTTATAACCAACACCATTGATTTCTAACTTTTTTTCAAAGCCTTCTTTCACACCCTGAACCATATTGTCTATTAAAGCTCTGAATAACCCCCAAAGTGCCCGGTCTTTTTTTTCCTGAGGATTTCTTACCTTAACTACAATCTCATCATCCTTAATATCTAAGGAAATATGTGAATGTATTTTTTGTTCAAGTTTACCCTTGGGACCTTTCACTTCTAAAGTATGCTCCTTTAAATTAATTTCTATTTCATCTCCAAATTTTATGGGTAATTTACCTATTCTAGACATAAATTTTATTAATAAATTTCACAAATTATTTCTCCGCCGACTTTTTCTTTTCTGGCTTTTTTATTAGTCATTAGACCTCTTGATGTAGAAATTATTGCTTCACCATAATTATTAAGTACAATCGGCAATTTATCCTTTGGTACATAAATACGACGTCCGGGTTTACTTACTCTCTTTATAGAAGTAATGGCCGGCTTTTTATCTTCATCATATTTTAATACTATTTTTATTTTATCAAATTTATCTTCTATTTTATTGGCACTTTCAATCCAGCCTCTTTCAGCTAAAATTTTTGCAATTTCAAATTTTATATTTGAATACGGAAAAATAATTTCTGACTTTTTAGCTAAAAGGCCATTTCTTATTCGTGATAACATATCAGCAATTGGATCAGTCATAGAATTTTTTATTAAGAATAAATTAATTAATTAGTATAAATATTTTATTTACCAAGATGATTTTTTAATACCCGGGATTTCATTTTTGTTAGCTAACTCCCGAAAACAAATACGGCAAAGACCAAATTTCCTCATATAACCCCTTTTACGACCGCAGCGCCAACAACGATTCACCTGGCGGGTAGAATATTTGGGTTTCTTTTTTGATCTTGCTATCACTGATTTTTTAGCCATATATAATATAAATTAATAATTATAAATTATTTTTATCTTTATCTTTCTTAAAAGGAAAGCCAAAGGCCGTAAGAAGAGCCAGCATTTCTTTATTATCTTCGGCATTACTAACAATTGTAACTTCTAATCCATGCATTCTTTCAATTTTTTCGCTGTTTATTTCGGGAAAAACAACATTCTCTATAAAACCAATGGTCAAACTTTTCCCGCCTGTTACTAGGTCTTTATCTAATCCGCGAAAATCACGGACACGAGGTAGGGTAATGTTAACCAACTTATCTATAAAATCATACATTCTTTTCCCGCGTAAGGTAACCTTAGCTCCAACTTTCATACCCTGTTTCACTTTAAAAGCTGAAATAGACTTTTTGGCTCGTGTGAATACTGGTTTTTGGCCAGTGATTTGCTCTAAACTTTTAGTGATGGCTTTAACAAATTTATCATCGTTCAAATTTTCTGCCGGTATACCAACATTCAAAACTACTTTTTTAATTTTTGGTACAGCCATTTTATTCTTATAGCTAAAAGTTTTCGCCATATAAGGAATAATTTTTTCTTGATATTTTTTATAAAGTCGATTCATTATATTTTCTCCTTACATTTTTTACAAATTCTAATTTTCTCATTTTTTAAAACCTTATAACCAGCTCGAGTTGGTTTTGAACATTTAGGACAAAGCAAGCTAACATTAGAAATATTAAGAGGAGCGGCGTATTCAACTTTTTGCCCTTTTTCTCCGGCTTTTTTCGGTCTAATATTTTTAACCATCATATTTATATTTTCAACCATAACCATATTTTCGTTTGGTAAAACTTGAATTACTTTACCTTTTTTGCCACGATCTTTACCGGTTAATATTTTAACTGTATCGCCTTTTTTTATTTTCATAATATTTAAAATAAAATTTATAATACTTCAGCTGCTAATGATATAATCTTATTAAAGCCTCTTTTTCTTAATTCTCTGGCTACTGGTCCGAAAATTCTAGTGCCTCGCGGCATTTTTGTTTTCGGATCGATAACCACAGCTGCGTTTTCATCAAATCTTAAATAAGAACCATCAGACCGGCGAGTTTCTTTTCTCATTCTAACAATGACTGCTTTGACAATTTCACCTTTTTTAATCATAGCATGCGGATCAGCTTTTTTAACTGTAGCTGTAATAATATCGCCTAAGCGAGCGTATCTTCTTTTAAAACCTCTGTGAAGACGTATACATTGGATTTTTCTAGCTCCGGTATTATCAGCCACTTTTAAAGATGTGTGTACTTGTATCATAGTTTATGAAATTTTATTAATTACCAGCCATCTTTTATCTTTTGAATATGGCTTTGATTCAATAATAACCACTTTGTCTCCTTCTTTATACTTATTTTCGGGATCGTGAACTTTATATTTTTTAGAAATAAAAAATATTTTTTTATAAAGCGGATGTTTTTTAGATCTTTCTACTTTAACCACAATAGTTTTGTCCATTTTATCGGAAACAACCACTCCTTTTAATTTTCTTTTCTTCTTATTATTTTGAGACATTTTTTTCTTTATTATTTGCTTTATTAGTTTGTACTTTACTTTTCTTCTTAAGCAGTGTCAATATTTGAGCGATACTTTTTTTTACTTTTCTTATTTCCCTAACATTTTTTATTTGTTTATTGGAAACTTTAAATCTTAAGTCTCTTAAATCTTCTCTATTATTTTTTAAAAGATTTTTTAATTCTTTAGATGATTTAGTTTTTAATTCTTTGAACTTCATATTCTATATTCTTTCTACAAATTTAGTTTTAACCGGCAGCTTGAAAGAAGCCCTTCTTAAAGCCTCTTTGGCTGTTTCTTTATCAATACCACCAAGCTCGAAAAGGACAGTACCCGGTTTAACCACAGCTACAAAATGATCTACTGCTCCTTTACCACCGCCCATGGGCACTTCTGAACTCTTGCCAGTCACTGGTTTGTCTGGAAAAACTCTTATCCATATTTTTCCGCCTTTTTGTAAAAAACGGGTAATGGACCGTCTAGCTGCTTCTACTTGTCTGGCCGTTATCCAAGATTTATCTAAAGATTTCAAGCCATACTGACCAAAAGAAATTTTATTACCCGAAGTAGCCCGGCCTTTTTGCCGGCCTTTTTGCCATTTTCTGTATTTTACTTTTTTCGGTATTAACATTATTTTTTCTGGTTATTATTTTTTTTATCATCTTCAAAAACTTCACCTTTATAAATCCAAACTCGTACTCCAATACTGCCATACGTAGTAGCCGCATTTCCTCTAGAATAATCAACATCAGCCCGGAGGGTATGAAGTGGAATCTGGCCTTTAGCTAATTTCTCAGTACGAGCAATTTCAGCGCCGTTTAATCGACCAGAGACTGTAATTTTTACCCCTTTAGCTCCAGCTTTCATTACATTATCCAGAGTTCTTTTCATAACCCTTCGAAAGGGTATTCTTTTTTCAATCTGCTCAATAACACTCTGGCAAACAATCTCTGCGTTTAGATTGGGCTGGGAAACTTCAGTAATATTTACTTTTAAACTGCCTTTAGGATTTTTTAAGACTTTATTTTTAACTTCTTTTTTCAGCTGATCAGCGCCCGCTCCACCACGGCCAATAACTAATCCTGGTTTTGAAGTATGAATATTTATGGTAATATTGTTGGCTGAACGTTCAATACCAATTTTAGCAACACTGGCTCCTTTTAATTTATTCCTTAAAAATTTTCTTATTTTAGTATCTTGTTTTAAATATTTACTATAATTCTTTCTGGAAAACCATTTTGATTTCCAACTCTGGGTTGTGCCTAGACGAAATATTTTTGGATTAACCTTTCTTCCCATTATTTTTTCCTTCCCTTATTTTTCTTATTATCATTTTTTTTATCAGATTTTTTTTCTTTTTTGCTCATTTTTTTCTCTGCCAGAATTAAGGTAACATGACTGGAGCGCTTTAATATTTGTGTAGCTCTTCCATAAGCCCGTGGGCGCCATCTTTTAAGCTTGGGGCCTTCATCAGCTGTGATTTTTTTTATATAAAGATTTTCTTTTTTTAAATCAAAATTGTTTTCAGCGTTGGCTATAGCTGATTCTAAAAGTTTTAGAAGTGGCTTAGCCGCTCTTTTTGAACTAAATTTAAGCTCATTTCTGGCTCTTTCAATATCTTTGCCCCTTATTAAATTAATAACCAGTCTCACTTTTCTTGGGGCTATTTTTAAATATCTTAATTTTGCTTTGGCTTCCATAATTTTTATTATTCTTCTTTAGGTTTTTTTGTTTCTTCTTCTCCAGCTGTCTTTTTGGCTTCCTGGCGAACTGTTTCAGCTTGGGCAATTTCTGCTTCTTTTTGCATACGTCCGCCATGTTTGACAAATTTACGAGTAGGAGAGAATTCACCCAATTTATGACCAACCATATTTTCAGTTACTCTGACCGGTACGTGCTCTTTCCCATTATGCACCCCAAAAGTATAGCCAACCATTTCCGGAGTAATAACCGAAGCACGTGACCAAGTTTTAATTACTGTTTTATCACCAACTCTAACCTTGCTCATTTTTTTAAGCAATTTTGGATTAATGTATGGGCCTTTTTTTAGACTTCTTGACATAAATTATTTCTTTCTTCTTTTTTTAATAATCATCCGATTGGATTTTTTATTTTTTTTCCGGGTAGTTTTACCCATAGCTGGTTTACCAGTTGGGGTTTTTGGATGTTTCATACCCACCGGAGTACTACCTTCGCCGCCACCATGAGGATGATCTGTTGGGTTCATAGCCTTACCACGTACTGTCGGTCGGATGCCCAGCCATCTTTTCTTGCCAGCTTTACCTAGTCTAACATTAATATGATCAGCATTAGAAACTTGTCCCAAAGTGGCTAATGACTTTTTATCAAATAATCTTATTTCTCCGGAAGGCATTTTTAACTGGGCATTTTTTCCTTCAACTCCCATCAAAGCAGCCCTCAAGCCGGCTGATCTTACTATTTTACCACCTTGCCCGGGATTCATTTCAATATTATAAATAAAAGAACCAGGTGGCATTTTCTCCAAAGGCATACGATTACCATTTTTTATTTCTATCTTATCTTTAGAAGAAAGTATTTTATCGCCAACTGACAGGCCAGTCGGAGACAGAACATAACTTTTCTTACCGTCTTCATATGCCAAAAGAGCAATAAAAGCACTGCGATTAGGATCATACTCAATACTTTTAACTTCAGCTGGCACATCAAAATTATGGCGCTTAAAATCTACTAAACGATAAAATCTTTTATGTCCGCCGCCTTTGTGCCTAACGGTAATTTTTCCTTTTGAACGACCAGCTTTCTTCTTGATAATCTTAAGCAAAGATTTCTCTGGTTTCTTTTTGGTTAATTCCTCATAAGTTAATGAGGATGATCGCCTTCGTCCGGGAGTAGTTGGTTTGTTTTTCTTAACTGCCATATATTAAGTATTTATATCAATTTTTTCTTCAGCTTTCAAGGTAATAACCGCCTTTTTCCAATTTTTAGTACGACCAGTTGATCGGCCATATCTAACCTGTTTGCCGCTCATGTTAATAATATTAACACTTATAGGTTTATAGCCGTATAAATCCTTAAAAGCTTTTTTTATTTGGATTTTATTTGAGACCTTGTTAACTTCAAAAACATATTTATTGGCCACACCTAATTCAGTACTTTTTTCTGAGACTATCGGCCTAATCAGTATTTTTGGGGCTGTACCACTTTCCGTTCTAGTCTTCTTTTTAGCTGTCTTTTTCTTTTTGGCTGTCTTTTTTTTGACTTCTGGAGCAGCGGTGCCAACCGCTTGAAAACGCTTTTTTTTGGCTTCCTCTTGCTTTTGCTTTGTTAATTTGGATTTCTTTTTTTTGTCACGTACACGCTTTTCCTCTTTGTGAGAAGCCTTGTCAGTTTTTGGTTTTTTAAATCTATCAAATAATCCCATGATTTATTTTAAATAAGTTTTATAGATAATAGCTAAAGATTCTTCGGGCATAAGTAAACTTTTATACTTTATAATATCATAAACATTAAGGGAATCGGCCCGAATACATCTATTTTCTTTTAAATTATTTGAAGCTCTGATTATATTTAAATTAGTATCAGGTAAAATTAATAAATAAGGTTTTTTAACTGGTACATTTTTGATTAATTCCAGGAACTTCTTGGTTTTTGGCTCATCAATATTTAAATTTTTAAAAAGTAAAACATTTTTATTTATGGCTTTATCTGATAGAGCCATAAATAAAGCTTTTCTTTTTACCTTTTTATTGACTTTCTTTTTAAAATTTCTGTCTTTGTCAGGCCCAAAAGTAACTCCGCCGCCTCGCCAAAGTGGTGATCTAATTGATCCGTGCCTAGCCCGGCCGGTGCCTTTTTGGCGCCAAGGCTTACGTCCGCCGCCCCGTTTTTGACTCCGTCCTTTGCTGTGAGCTATATTATACCGCTTATTAGCCATCTGAACTCTAATCACTTCCTGTATAAGAGAAACCTTTGGCTTGATACCAAAAATTTCTTCTTTTAAATCCACAGTTCCGGTTTTTTCACCTTTATTATTATAAATATTTGCTTTAAGCATAATTATTTTTCTTTCTTTTCCTTTGAATCTTTTTGAGGTTTTTCTTTGGTTTTTTCCTCTTTTTTATTTGTTGAAGCTTTAGTAGAAGTGGATTTATTTTCTGCTTTATTATCTTTCTTTTTATCATTTGTCTCTTCCTGGCCTTTATTAGCTTCAGTAGGTGAGTCGAAATCAGAGGCATTTTTTTCATTTTTATTTCCAGTAGCCACAATTTTAAGTATTTGGTGGCGCGGACCAGGCACGGCTCCTTTAACAAATATTTCGTTTGATTTTTTATTAACTTTAATAATTTCCAAATTTCTAACGGTTACCTGATCATGGCCCATACGACCGGGCATACGTGTGCCTTTAAAAACATGGGCTGGGCCAGTGGGGCCAATTGAACCAGGCATGCGCAGCTGATCCTTAGTACCGTGGGTAGCCGGCGCTCCTTTAAAACCATGCCTCTTGACTACTCCCTGGAAACCTTTACCTTTAGAAAATCCCATAATATTTACAATTTCTCCGGTTTCAAAAATTGAAGCATTGACTTCCTGACCTACCTTAAAATCTGAAGATTTATCCACTCTGAATTCTTTTAAAACCCCGTAAGAACCGATTTTGCCCAAGTGTCCTTTCTGGGGTTTTTTAATCTTTTTATTCTTGTCAAAAGCCAGCTGAACAGCTTCATAGCCTTCTTTTTCTTTAGTTTTAATCTGGCTAACAAAATTCGGATTAACTTTTATTCTGGTCGCGGCTATCATTCGGCCAGAATGGCCAAAAACAGAAGTCATTTCAATTTTTTTTCCGATGATAAATTTCATTTTTTTACTAAAAATTTTAAGAAAAAAACCGAGGTCGCAAGAATTAAACCTTTTAAACTCGGTTCTTTATTATCTCGCAAATTGTTATCTGAGGATTAAATCTCTGTCAATTAAATATCAGCTATTATCATCCTCAGAACCTATTCACTGCTATTATTAAATTTTAATTTTACATTTTTATTTCGACGTCCACGCCAGCCGGTAGATTTAAACTCATTAAAGAATCAACTGATTTAGGATCCGGTTCTAAAATATCAATTAAACGCTTATGTATGCGCATCTCATACTGATCTCTTGACTTTTTATGTACAAATGGTGATCTAATAACTGTATATTTACTTTTCTCGGTGGGCAGGGGCACTGGTCCTTTTACCTTCATGCCGCTTTTTTCAGCGGTATCAATTATTTTTTTTGTACATTGATCAATAATTTTATGATCATAAGCTCTAATTTTTATGCGAATTCTCTGCTGAACCTCTTCTTGATCATTTTTTTGTTTTGTTTTAGGCATGGAAAGATCGAAATATTATTTTTATCTTATAATTATTTACTAATTTTAGTTACCACTCCAGCACCAACAGTATGACCACCTTCACGAATAGCAAATCTCTGCTGTTCTTCTAAAGCAATCGGTTTATTAAGTTTAACTTTGAGGTTAACTGTGTCACCAGGCATAACCATTTCAGTTTTTTCGGGTAATTCTACAGAACCAGTTACATCAGTAGTTCTGATATAAAATTGAGGTTTATAGCCTTTGAAAAATGGCGTGTGGCGTCCACCTTCTTCTTTCTTTAAGATATAAACTTCACATTCAAAATCAGTATGCGGAGTAACACTGCCGGGTTTAGCAATAACCTGTCCACGCTCAACCTCTTCTTTTTTAGTGCCGCGCAATAAAATACCCGCATTATCACCAGCCTGGCCTTCATCTAAGGATTTATTGAACATCTCTATGCCAGTGACTACTGTTTTTTGGGTTTCACCCAGACCAACAATTTCAATTTCGTCATTAAGCTTAAGTTTCCCTCTTTCAATCCGACCAGTGACTACTGTACCTCTTCCTTCAATAGAGAAAATGTCTTCAATTGGCATAAGAAAGGGTTTTTCCACGTCTCTCTTGGGTTCAGGAATATTTTCATCCAGTGCTTTAAGCAGTTCCATAATAGATTTTTTAGATTCCTCATCACCTTCAAGAGCTTTTAGGGCTGAGCCTTTTATAATCGGGCATTTGTCCGGATCAAAATCATATTTTTTAAGAAGATCTTTAATTTCTTCTTCAACTAAATCAATTAATTCTTTATCTTCAACCTGATCGGTTTTATTTAAATAAACAACTATTGATTCCACTCCTACCTGGTTAGCTAACAAAATATGCTCTCTTGTTTGTGGCATCGGACCGTCAGCCGCGGAAACTACCAAAATAGCACCATCCATTTGAGCAGCTCCGGTAATCATATTTTTAACGTAATCAGCGTGTCCAGGACAGTCGATATGAGCATAATGTCTTTTTTCACTCTCATATTCTACATGACAAGTAGCAATAGTAATACCTCTTTCTTTTTCTTCAGGGGCATTATCAATTTCATCTACTGCCTTTTCTGAGACATTTAAGCCATTCTCTTTTAAAACTTTAAGCATAGCGGCGGTTAAAGTAGTTTTACCATGGTCAACATGACCAATAGTACCAACATTAAGATGGGGTTTTGATCTTTCAAATTTATCTGCCATAATTTTTATCCTTTCTTTTTTAAATTAAATTGAGATGATTGTTATTTTATTTATTTTACAATATTTTTTACAAAATAGCAATAACGATTATAGCAATAATATCAGTCTTTGGCAAGTTTTTAAATAAAGAAATTCTCATAAAAACAGTTCTGTCTTAATTTTTGCCTATAGCTAGCCAAAAATAGAAAATATTATTATTATTTTAAGCCATTATTATTAACTATTAATAAAGTATTCTAATTAGATTAAACCGATAAAAGTATAAAATTTATCTCCCATTTCATTCATACCCGTACCTTCATTTACTGATTCCTGTGAGTATAACTTATAATCCCCTCCCGTGTCAATGTTTAATGAATGAATTTCAACTGTTTGATCAATCTGTCCCGGCTCGTTTTCTTTAGTTTTGTAAAGACGATAAATAATTGTCTGGTTATCACTCATCCAGGTCACAAATTCCCCTTGATCCAGCAATTTGGTCATTTTTTTTGTTTCTAAATTATAGAGAGAAAGTCCTCGGTCATAATAAGCATTATTAAGTAGAATTAATTTATGGCCATCCGGGCTTAGTATTTTGCCACCACTACCTACCCGATCCGTATATTCATCAATATACAAATCCTTAAATTCTCCGGTTTCCAAATTTATTTTTTGTATTTGAGTACGAAAGACAGTTTCATCATCTTTTGATAATCTCGGACCCCGATTAACTAAAGCCAAATTTTGCCGGGGAAAAACACCCAATAAAACCAACAAATCCTTTTCCTCTTGATTTTCAATAGAAGAATAATATATTTCTTTTATTTGGTTATTCTCTAAATTAATTTCATATAAGCCATTTGGGTTTTGATAACTTAAATCCAAGCCATATTGAGAAGCAAAGATATAGAGTTTTTTTCCGTCTTGGGAAAAAGCACCGGGCACAAATTGACTATATTCAATCTCTTCGTGTTTAATTTCCTCAGGATTAAACTCTTCAACCACACCACTCTCTAAATCTTTAACTTTTATTAAATAATTAAAATCAAAACTAAGCTCATTTTCTAGATTAGCTTTTGACTGATTTTCCAGGTAAGCCACTTTTTTATGGTCATCTGAAACTACAAAATCAGTGCCAAAATCAATACCCGGTATAAAAACCTCCTTTAAAACTTCCCCTTTTAAATTAACTACCCGATTATCAGCCTGGCCAAATTCAGTTAAGATTAATATTTTATCTTCTAAATAGGGATAGCCAATTTCAAAAGTCAGATCATCAGCTGTATAAAAGTTATATTTTTTCTCTCCCTTACTGTTGGTAACATAATACCTGGTTTGGTAAACATTCTCATTACCTTTATTATCAATCACTTCTCTTTGAGCATAGACTATTTTTTCCTGACTCTCAATTTTACTCAGATCATCAACCTCTTCCGCTTTTAATTCTTTATAGCTGACTGTAAAAGACTCGGATTCTTCTTTTTTAGAATTAAACTGATAATAAAAAATACCCCCCGCTATGGCCAGAACCACAACTATTACGAAAGCCAAGGTAAGATATTTTTTATTTAATTTCATTTTAAATTATTCTTCTTTATTCTTGCTTTCTAAAATTTCATTTACTATATTTTGGGCTACTTTAGCGTAATGAGAAAATTCCATAGAATTTGAAGCCCGGCCCTGAGTCATGGAGCGCAATTCAGTGGTATAACCAAACATGGAAGCTAAGGGAACATTAGCCTTAACCAGTTTCATTTTGCCCCGATCAGTCATCTCTTTAATATTAGCCCTTTTAGCGTTCAAATCACCAATAACATCTCCCATAAATTTCTCTGGAGTGACAACTTCAATTCTCATGACTGGCTCTAGCAAGGTCGGTTTGGCTTTTTTAGCCGCTTCCTGCAAGGCCATAGAGCCGGCGATTTTAAAAGCCGCTTCTGAAGAGTCTACATCATGGTAAGAACCGTCAAGCAAAGTCAATTTTAAGTCAACTAGAGGATAACCGGCTAATATTCCGTTATCCACCGCTTCTTTAACTCCTTTTTCTACAGCCGGAATAAATTCTTTAGGAATATTACCGCCTTTTACTGCGTCCACAAATTCAAAGCCTTTGCCTCTTTCTTTAGGTTCAATTCTAACAATACAGTGGCCATACTGACCGCGTCCACCGGATTGTTTAATATATTTGCTTTCTGCTTCGGCTACTTTACTCACTGTTTCTTTATAAGCTACCTGAGGTTCGCCCACATTAGCTTCCACTTTAAACTCCCTTTTCATGCGGTCAACCAGAATATTTAAATGAAGCTCGCCCATGCCTGAAATTATGGTTTGATTAACTTCTTCGTCACTTCTTATTTTAAAAGTAGGATCTTCTTGAGCTAACTTGGATAAAGCCAGTCCCATTTTTTCCTGGTCGGCTTTTGTTTTTGGTTCAATAGCAATAGAAATAACCGGGTCAGGAAACTCAATTGACTCTAAAATTATAGGATGCTTTTCATCACATAAAGTATCACCGGTAGTCGTGTCTTTAAGACCGACTGCGCCGGCTATTTCACCAGAGTGAATTTCTTGCACTTCTTCCCGGGAATTAGCATGCATTCGAACAATACGACCAATTCTTTCTTTCTTGCCAGTTCTGGGATTTAAAGCGTATGAACCGGCTTTTAAAGTACCGGAATAAACCCGGAAAAAAGTCAAAGTCCCCACATAAGGGTCGTTAGCTACTTTAAAAGCAAGAGCCGCAAAAGGAGCTGTATCATCAGCTTTTCTTGTCTCTTCTTTTTCTTCATCATCCGGATGAAAGCCAGTCACTGACGGTACTTCCAGCGGTGAGGGTAAAAAGTCTACAATAGCGTCCATTAAAAACTGCACGCCTCTGTTTTTTAAAGCCGAACCGCAAAGAACCGGAAAAAGCTTATGATCAACCACGGCTTGTCTTAAAACTTTTTTAATTTCCTTTATATCTAATTCTTCGCCTTCTAAATATTTATTTAATAATTCATCATCCTGTTCAGCCACAGTTTCAATCATTTTTTTGCGATATTCATCAGCTTTTTCTTTCATGTCCTCTGGTATATCTTTATCTTCCCATTCCTTACCCATTTCATCTTTATAAACCCGGGCTTTCATTGCCAAAAGGTCAATCACTCCTTCAAATTTATCTTCAGCTCCAATCGGCAGTTGAATGGGAACGGCGTTTTTATTTAATCTTTCGTGAATAGTTTTTAAGTCATAGTAAAAATCTGCGCCAGTACGATCCATTTTATTAACAAAACAAAGCAGAGGGATTTTAAACTTTTCAGCCTGATGCCAGACTGTTTCTGACTGAGGTTCAACTCCGGCCACACCATCAAAAACTACCACGCCACCGTCCAAAACCCGTAAAGATCGCTGAACTTCAGCGGTAAAATCAATATGACCCGGAGTATCAATTATATTAATGCGATTATCTTTCCAAAAACAAGTGGTAGCGGCTGAAGTAATAGTAATACCTCTTTCTCTTTCCTGTTCCATCCAGTCCATTTCCGCTTCCCCTTCATGAACTTCGCCAATTTTGTGTTTGCGTCCGGTATAAAATAAAACGCGCTCGGTCACCGTAGTTTTACCAGCGTCGATGTGAGCTATTATTCCAATATTACGAGTTTTTTCTAGGGGATATTTACGTTCCATAGATTTAATTAACTCCTTTCTTGATTTTAGTCATCCTGAGCTCCGCCGAAGGGTGAGCAATAATACCAATATTACGAGTTTTTTCTAGGGGATATTTTCTGGGCATAAATTAAAAAATTATTAATATTTAGTTTAATTAAATAATATTACTTATTCTTGGCTCTTTTTTTCTTCTTCAAGAATATTTTTAGCTAACTCTGGCACTTCTTTAGCATCAAATTCTTCAATCTGAGCTACTACATCTTCTAGTTTTTCTATTAAAACTTTTCTTTCTTTGGGGAGATTTTGTGGATTAACCTCATTTTGATTAAAATTTTTGGCCAACATTTTGGCTGATTCTATTAATCCTTCTAATCTTATATTTTCTCTGGATTCGTTTCCCATATATTTTTTATAATTAATTATTTAAAAATTAACTGCGGCCAAAATGAGCAAAAGCGCGGTTTGATTCAGCCATGCGGTGTACTTCTTCTTTTTTAGACATAGCACTGCCTTCTTTTTTAGCCGCCAAAATCAATTCGCTAGCTAATTTTTCAGGCATTTGTTTGCCTTTTTTACTTTGAGCTGCTTTGATAATCCAGCGCATAGCTAAAGTCATACGACGATCGCCGCGAACTTCAATTGGAATCTGATAGTTAGCCCCGCCAATGCGTCTGGAAATAACTTCTAAGACTGGTGAGACATTTTTTAAAGCTTTTTCAAAAACTTCCAAAGGATCTGTCTTTTCTTTTTCTGAAATAATATCAAAAGTCTTATAAACTAAATTTTGAGCCAGGGATTTTTTACCCCGACGCATTATTTGGTTTATAAACTTAGCTACAATAACATTATTAAACTTAGGGTCAGGCTTGATGTCTCTTTTGGGAAATTGTTTGGCTCTCATGCTTTTTTCTCCTTTTTAGTGCCGTAGTGGCTGCGACTTTGCTGACGGCCTTCCACACCCGAGGTATCATATCTTCCCCTAACTACGTGATAGCGCACGCCTGGCAAGTCTTTAACTCGGCCGCCGCGTATCATCACAATGGAGTGTTCCTGTAGATTATGGCCTTCTCCCGGTATATAGGCCGTTACTTCCTGACCATTAGAAAGCCGGACTCTGGCAATTTTACGCAAGGCTGAGTTCGGTTTTTTGGGAGTTACTGTAGTTACCTTAGTACAAACGCCTCTTTTAAAAGGAGCTCCTTTTTTCAGTTCTTTTCTTTTTCTTTTGAGCACATTCAAAGTCGTCTGCAAAGCCGGCGTTTTTGATTTTTTCTTGGTGGATTTTCTTCCTTTTCTAATTAATTGATTGGTTGTGGGCATTTTATTTCTTTAATTCTAGCATAAATTGTTTTATTAAAAAATCCTCTTATTATAAAGCGAGGAATTCCTTGCTTAAAATATATCAAATCATATAATAGATGTCAAGTCAAGGCGGCTTTTAGCTAATTGCTTAGCGCTTGTCGATAATTAAACTATCCAACACCCTATTGTTCGATGTCCTTATGTCAATTGTCTCTATATCTATTGTCCTCTTGTCCTCAAAAAACTATCCAAAAACACTAAATATTAAATTAATGAAAAAATTAAAAATTCCGGCAAAAATACCCAAACCAAGGACTCTATCTAAAATTATCAGGCCAAAAAGCACCAAAGGTCCGCGCCTTTGCAGCCAAAGCTTAAAATTATCAGCTGAAGAGGGTAAAACATTCATCAGTATTTTTGACCCATCTAAGGGCGGAATAGGCACTAAATTAAAAACCATTAATATAATATTAATATAAATTAGAGCCACTAAAAAACTGACTAAAAGGTTGTTGGGACCAAGAGAGACTAAAAAATGAAAAGCTAAGCCAAAAATGACTATCTGTACCAGATTAGAAACCGGACCAGCCGCTGAAACCAATATTTCTCCTTTTTTTTGATCCTTTAGATTATATGGGTTAACCGGAACCGGTTTGCCATAGCCAATGCCGGCAATTAATAAAAAGAGGAACCCAAAAGGATCCAGATGAACCAAGGGATTTAAAGAAAGCCGGCCCATATTTTTAGCCGTCGGATCGCCTAAAAGATAGGCTGACCAGGCATGAGCAAACTCATGAATAGTAATACCGACAATAATAGCGGCTACCCAGATAAAGAAAAATAATGGTTCGGAAAATAGTAATTGTAGTATCATCGCTTGAAAAAAATAAAAATTATGTTATACTTATTTAAGTTAAATTATTATAATAAATTAAGTAAACAGACTCATGGCCAGAAAATGTGAAATCTGCGGCAAGACGGCTAAGACAGCTATTTCGCGCAGTCATTCTAACATAGCCACCAAAAGATTACAAAAGATAAATTTGCAAACTTTAATCAAAAACGGCAAAAAATATAAAGCCTGTGCTGCTTGTATTAGAGATCAGGCCAAAGAGAAAAAGTAAATATTATTTAATAAATTTAAAAAACGCTCCGAAAATATTATGAGAGTGTTTTTTTATTAATAAATAATTTGGTCGCAATTATTGAACGAGGTTAGAACCTATTTTGAAGAGAATTTTCGCTGACATTCGAGCGACTGCCCTTCCGATATATCTCCATTAATGAATCGAATAAATCGTCATGTAATATTGAAAGGTATCCTTCTGACAAAACGCGATCAAATTGTTTTGTCTCAAATGGACATCCAATTTCATTTGAGTTGTTTTTTTTATTATTAAACATTAGCTCATCGAGCAGTGCTTGTAATGGTCCAATGTCACTATGCTGCATGGGAATAATAAAAATTTCAGGATAGTTTTTGTATGTATTGAACCACTGTTTTTTATGCTGTTTTAATTCTTCAGGTAAAAATTTTCTTCCCTTTGGTGTTTATTATTGTAAAGATGTATTTCGGCATGGCACTCAAAATAAACCAGAATTGCATCTCAATAGAATTATTTTGTGGTTCTGCATGCTAATCAATATGGTCTGTTTCCATCTTGATCCCACAAAACTAATGACAAATACAGCGCCTCCGATGACAATCGAACAATAATTTACTTACTTCTTTTCTATTAAACTCATTCATTATGTTAATTATAATCACTTAATATTATATGAATACCTCGCCCAAGTAGAATCTTTTATTTCCGGTGAAATCCCTAAAAAAATTTCTAAACCTTTCATTTTATCAAGTTTACCTAACGCAACAGCTCTTTTGTTGCCCTCTATTATAGTAAATAGTCCGCTTATTTTTTCCGAAATAAAAATTAACTTTGTGTCAAGTACATTAGGGCTAGACAAAAAAAGATTTTCTTTTTCATGGATATTTTTAAACTTACCTGCTGTGGAGAACTTTTTTCTGTAATTTATAATAGCTGATGTTAATTTATAGTCTGGTATACATAGCTTATCTAATCTCCAGTCGCTTGAAGAAATGATAAAAATTTTTTCTATATCATTATTTTCTAATTTAGCTTTAGACCATTTAATATTTGTGGGGAGTAAAGACTTAATATCGCAACGCCAACATCTAATCTCTTTCTTTAATTCAGTGTTATCACCATTATCAATGATTTTTTTATATTCTTTAGGCTTTTCTATTTTAAACCAATGCTCCCAAACTTCATCCTGCTTTATTGATTCTAATATCTTCATACTTTTTAAAATTAAATTCTTATGCCATTTGACTAATCTACCAGCATAAGTTTAGCGCCACATTTTTTACAGTACATTTGTCAATCCTAACTGTCTTATTCTTCATACATTTCGGGCAATATTTTTCTTAGGATTTTTCTCTTTTCTTTGTTATAGATTAAATTTTAACGCAAGTATAAGTATTTTTACAATTTAGGGTCTATATTCCATATAACATTCTCTTATTTCTTCTCTCCCTGTTGGGTATATACCTTTAAATATCAATCTATTTTTCCCTGACTTAAAATCAAACTCTATATTTGTGTCAAATTTTGTACCTTTTAACTCTATATCTATATCATTAACGCTTAATGACGTCCCCGCAAAATATCCTCTAATTTCAATTTCTTTTTCTGCTAAATAATCCTCAGGCATAAAGCCAATTTCACCGAACCTTTTGCACTGATATTCCCCAGAGCTATCTATTTTAAAAAGGGGATCCATTATTATTAAATGGTCGGGCATAGGATTAATCACTCTATTTGTAATTGATGTTTTATTTGAATTTTGATTACCGTTCCCTTTCTCTGTAAATGCTCCTATTGCTCCAAGGATTGATAAAAATAATAAAAGTAAGATAAGTACACTATAAAGAATTCTTGTGGCAATAATAGTGCTAGTAGATTTTTTTGTATTTTTCTTATTCTTTACTTTTTTATCCTCAAATTTTTTACTCTTTGCCTTTTTTCTTTCATAAATAACTACTGTCTTGGCAATTTTATCGTGCCAACCCAATTTGTTTTTGTTTAAGGCAATGGCAATATAACCTAAAAATAATATACTTGATGGAATTTTCCCTAATGTTCGTATGAACGCAATATTATAATTAATCGGTTTTAAATCCTTAGAGAGCACTTTAATCCCTAGTAACTTTTTTCCTATTGTTGAACCACTTTTGCCTTCAAAATAAATAAAATACGCCCAAATTAAAAATATATAAAGGATTATAAAAAGAGTATAATCATCAAAAATTTTCGGTAATATTAAGTACAAAACAGCCAATAATACCAAAATAACAAAGCCATCAATTAGGTACGCAAAAAATCTAATCCAAAATCCCGCATATTTAATATTATCAATCTTTTGTTTTTGTTTTGATATTTCATCTTTTTGTTTATCAACACTAACTTCTTGTTTTAATTCTTGTGTTTTATGGCCACAATAGCGACAATATTTTCCCGCTTCAGATATTTGTTTTCCACATTGTTCACAAAACATATTATTTTCTAAATTTAATTATTAATCCTATTAAAAACCCAATAACAACAACATCAATTACCATCCAAACACTTTTGTCGTATAGAGAAATCGGGACAAGCGCACGTTAGTCAGATAAACTGTGGTCGGGGTAGCCCGCTTTCGCCCTTTGTTTTACTGCGGGCTTCAGCGGGCAGGCCAGACCCCGAACCATGACTTCTCTTCGACTTCGCTCAGAGTCGTCAGGTACGGGGCAAGCTTGAACAGGCGACCTCACGCCCGCCCGACAGCCTTGACTATCGGGGATACCCGACTTGAACGGGCGACCTCACGCACCCCATGCGCGCGCTCTAGCCAACTGAGCTAATCCCCGGCAGTCAAGGCGGGCAGGCACCTTATGCGTACGCGCTAGCTCCCGTCCTTGCCACTTTGTGGTAGGACGAGGATTCTCGAAGTTATGACGAAATCAAAGATTTCGATAACTTCGGGACAACTGCGCCATACCCCGAAAAGTCTATTTAACTTTCTTAGTATATCAAAATTTATTAGTTTGTAAATAACAAAATTAGATCTATAATTTAAAATAACGAATAGATATATACATTACGGGCTTTTTATAAATTCTATATTTGGACAATATTCCCCGATATAATCAAAATTATTCTAAATAAAAAAATCCTACCACCTATAATCAGCAGTAGGATATATTCTGATTTTTCTATTAGTTTACTTTTTGCAAAACTAGACGACCTTTTTCAAGAGCTAGGCGCATATTAAAAGTGCCTAAATTTATTGACCCGACTTCCTGGCACAGCTGGCGAAATTCCTCCTCACTAATTTCCGGATAACGTCCGTCTTCACGATTGATATAACCGCCAATTACTCCTCTTAAAAATTTCTTGTCATTAGGGCTTAGATGGCTATTGTTTATAGCCATAAACCAGTTTTGCCAGCTAATCTTCAGACTCATCTGTTTCCTCCCTGAAAAAATTTTTTATATAATAAAGAGCATCATTTAAGCATAAGATAGCTTCTAACATTAACAAAAACATAAATAATGGTCAAATATTGTTTTTAAAATAATTATTACTATAAATGACCAATTTGCTTTCAATAAAAATTTCTGCTATCTTAAAAACTAAGATTAATAATTAATAAAAATATACTATGAAATTAGATCCTCCTTGCGGCGGCTGTGGCGGCTGCTCATAAAAGTAATAAAACCCGGCCCTTAACTAAAGGCGGGGTTTTATTGATATGATAATAATATGTATTATGCTTTGGAAAAAGATTTGGAAAAACTTGATGCTTTAGCTGTCAAGCACGGCCTGAAAACTCAGCAAATGATGGAGCTAGCTGGTTTTCATATTTTAGATTTATTTAGCCGACTTAAAATCAAAAAAAATCAAAAATTTTTAAGCGTCATTGGTAAAGGCAATAAAGGTGGCGACGTACTTGGTGCTTCCCGCCATCTTATTAATCACGGCTTTAAGGGAGAAATTATATTGATTTCAAAAAAGGTCAGTTCAGCGGCCCAAGATCATTTGAATTTATTAAAGAAAATGAAAGTGCCCATTTCACTTTTTAATAAAAATACCGCTAAAAACAAAATTAAAAAAGCTGATATTCTCATTGACGGACTGATTGGCTATCATCTGAAAGGGGCTCCCCGTGATAATTTCGCCGAGTTAATAAATTTAATGAATCAGTCAAAAAATAATATTATTGCCTATGATATCCCTTCGGGACTATCAGTTGAAGGCCGAGCCTATCAGCCAACTGTGCAAGCTTTTGCTACACTTTCTTTAGGTCTGGCTAAAAAAGCTTTTAAAACTGAAATGGGCCAAGAATATTCTGGTAAGATCTTTCTGGCTGATATTGGCGTACCTGAATTTATCTATAAAAAGATTAATAAAAATATTGAATTTCCTTTTTCTAAAAATTCTTTAATTAGAATTTAAATTGACTTTGCCTTTTATTAAGCCTATAATAAGGCTACTAGCTCTGTTTTTTTATGTCTAAAACTTTAATCAAAGTTAATAATATTTCTAAGACTTATCATCTTGGAGAAGTTAAAGTACCGGCTTTAAAAAATATTTCCCTCACCGTAAATCAGGGTGATTTTTTAATTATTTGCGGCCGTAATGGCTCTGGCAAATCTACTTTAATGCGGCAGCTGGCTTTGGTTGACCGGCCGGATAAAGGAGAAATATATCTGAATACTCAGGAAATGGTTAAAATGTCCTCTAAGAAAAGACGTGAATTAAGATTGACCCAGCTGGGCTATATTTTCCAGGAATACGCTTTAATTGCCGAGTTAACCGCTCTAGAAAATGTGATGCTGCCGGCCATGATGCTTCAGGCCGCTAAGAGCTGCCGCCATAGAGCCCAGTCTCTTTTAGAAAAAGTGGACCTGGGAGATAAAATAAATAATCTGCCTAGTCAATTATCCGGCGGCGAGCAGCAAAAAGTGGCTATTGCCCGGGCTTTAGTTAATAACCCGGAAATTATTTTTGCTGATGAACCAACAGCCAACCTGGACACCACAGCCGGCCATGAAGTTTTAGAAATTTTCAAATACCTGGACGAACAAGAAAATCACACCATTGTCATGATTACCCATGAAGCGGATGAAGAAAAATACGCCAACCGTATTATTAAACTAAAAGACGGGAGGATGGTATGAAAAAGTTTGAGACCAGAATTCCTTTTTTTCTAATGTGGAAATATTTGCATCGAGGCAACAAATGGACTTTGTTTCTGATCATTTTTTTAATGGCTATTGCTTTTATCAACTTAGTTTTTGTTACTTCACTCTTTAACGGGATTATCAAGTCTTCCGAAGACCAGATTATCAATACCTACACCGGCCATATTATGATTACGCCTAAAATTGGCTCGGATTATATTGAAGAAGCTGAGCATAAAACTAAAATAATTAACGAAATTGAAAATATCGCCGGTGTTTCTGATCAAATTTCTATTCCGGGCAGTCTGGAGTATAAAGGTATTAAAGGCAACTGGACAATTTTAGCTATTGACCCAGAAAAGGAAAAAACAGTGACTAATGTTCATGAAAAAATGATCAGCGGAGAATATCTTAACAGTCATGATACTGATAAAATTATAATCGGACGCCAAATTGCCGGCGGCGAAGAGGTAGAAATGAATGCCTTTTCTTTTAAAGGCGTTTCAGTCGGGGAAAAAGTTACTCTTAACTTAGGAGAGATTACTAAAGAATTTGAAATTCAGGGTATATTTTACACTAAATTTATTAACACTGACCAGAGAGCCTTTATTACTAAAAAAGCCTGGCAAGAGCTAAACCCCGAGGCCGATAATAAAGCGACCTCTATTATTGTTCGGCTGGATAAACGCGACGGCCAAACAGCTATCAGTAAAATGAAAGAAAAAGGTATTAATGAAAATTTTCTTACCTGGGAAAATGTTTCCGGTTTGATGGATACCGTCACCAGCAGTTTTCTCAGTATTAATATTTTACTGACCCTTGTCGGCACTCTCATCGCGGCTGTCACTATATTTATTGTTATCTATATTGATATTACTAATAAAAAAAGGCAAATTGGCATTTTAAGGGCCATCGGTATTAAGCCTTATATTATCCGCAGTGCCTATGTCATCCAAACTTCCATTTATTCGGTCTCAGGTGTACTTTTGGGCACGGCTCTATTTTTTGGCATTTTGGTCCCCTATTTTAAGGCCTTTCCTTTTGAATTACCAATCGGTGACGCGACTTTAGTGGTTAATCCGGCTGATTATATTTTCCGTCTGGAAACTATTATTTTGGTAGCCATTGGCTCGGGTTTGATTCCCGTTTTTATGGTCACCCGCATGAAAATTTTAGACGCTATTTGGGGGCGGAATTAAAAATTGATATATGCAAGGTATACATTCTATTTATAAGCCCAAAGGCCCCAGCTCTCACCAAATTATTAATGAGCTGAGAAAAATTACCCAAATAAAAACTATTGGCCACGCCGGTACTTTAGACCCGATGGCCAGCGGTATTTTAGTGGTTGGCATTGGGCGCTGGGCTGTAAAAAAAATATGGTCAAATAACCTAGAAGAAAAAGAATACCTAGCCCAAATAAAATTAGGCGAAAAAAGTAATACTGACGACAAAACCGGCCAAATTAAAAAACTTAAAAATATTCCTAAGCCTGATATTAAGGATGTAAAAAAAGCGCTCAAAAACTTTAAAGGCAATATAAAACAAAAACCGCCTGATTTTTCAGCTATTAAAATAAAAGGACAAAGAGCCTATAAGATTTCCCTTCAAGGCAAAAAACCTCCCATAAAAAAAAGACTGGTTAATATTAAAAATATAAAATTAATTAACTATAAATGGCCTTTTTTAGATTTAAAAATTATTACCGGTCCCGGAGTTTATATTCGATCATTAGCTCGAGACCTAGGAGAAATATTAGATACTGGCGGAGTGTTATATAAATTAGAAAGAACCAGAGTGGGTAAATTTATCAAAAAAAATTCATACACTTTAACCGCCTTTAAAAAAGAATATCAAAAAAGAAAAATGGACTTAACTCTTTGTCCAATTATAAAAAATAATAAAATACTGTTGGGTATGAAAAAAAGAGGCTTTGGTCAGGGTCGTTGGAACGGTTTTGGCGGCAAACTTAAACCAGGAGAAAATATCCGATCATCTCTAATTAGAGAAATAAAAGAGGAATGTGAAATTTTCCCAAAAAAAATAAATCAAAGAGGCTTATTCATATTTGAATTTGAAAATAATCCGGAAATATTACATGTTCATTTGTTTGATTGTCCAGAATTTCAGGGCAAACCAAAAGAAACTGAAGAAATGAAACCAAAGTGGTTTGATTTTGACAAAATACCTTATAAAAAAATGTGGCCGGATGATAAATTTTGGCTGCCTTTATTTTTAAAAGGTAAAAACTTAAAAGGAGTATTTTATTTTAAAGATAAAGATAATTTACTAGACTACAGCTTAAAAGAAATTAAATAATTAGCTTAAGCTAATAACATTTAAGTCTAAGGCCACTGGCGGTGTGCTGAAGTTATTTCCCCAAAAAAACGGCTGGCGGTCTACTGAAGTTATTTCCCCAAAAAAACGGCTGGCGGGGCGCTGAGCTTATTCAGCTAATAAGATATTTAAATTTAAAAAAATGCCTTCTGCGCAAAATAAGTTTTATGAAGCCGCATAGCTTGATATAAACCTTTAGGTTTATAAAAAAGAAAAAAAGCCGCCTAGTTCTAGTAACCGGCGGCTTTAGTAGAAAAAGGAGAGTTAAACCTCCAAAGTACTAAAGAATTCCTCAGCTGTTAACTCTTTTTTAGGTGTCTCTTCTCTTTTTTTCTTTGAATTTTCTTCCATCTCTTCCTTAGTTTCAACATTCTTGTCTTGGGCCATGATAAACCTCCTTTAAGCCTTTAGGTAAATTGAATAACTCCGGATGACATCGCAAACAAGCATTAATTATCTCTTTTTTTCCGTCTTTTTCAACCACTGTTGGCTGTAAAAAAGACTGACACTTTGGACAAGTTTTCATTTTTCTCCTTTCTCTTTGGAAAGCAAAGCTTTCCATTTTTTTAAAAGAACCAGTAATAACAAAAAAACCGACCCTTTTTATAAGGCTCGGGATAATCTTAATATTCTATTATATCAATACTATACCAAGCCGGGTCGGATAATAATATTTAAAATATTTTTTTTGCTATTTATCCACATATTGATATTTATGCTATCAAATAATATTTAACTGGTCAAATTTATATTCAATCTATTCAAACATAACATCTTCATCAGCTCTCTTATAATCATATATTTGATGTTCTTTAAACCATAATTGCTCTTCGTACTTGGCTTCTTCTTTGTTGCCGGAAGCATGAATTATGTTGCGCACCGCTCTTTTCTTGACATTAGCCAAGGCCGGTGAATCAAGAGAATAATCGCCACGGATAGTGCCGGGAGTAGCAAAAGTCGGCAGAGTGTTACCAGCCATGGAACGAACATTTTCAATAGCGTGCAAACCTTCTAAAAGAATAGCCACTACCGGGCCAGAAGTAATAAAATCCATATTCCAGCTGTTGACCATCTTTCCGATTTCAAGAGGGTTTTTGGTGCCTAAATCTTCATTCGGGTCCATACCGTATTTTTCATAAGTCTTTAAAGTTTTTTCGCCTATTCCCTTAAGAAGCTCCTCGCGGGCGTCGGGATAATGCTTTTGAGCTATTTCTTTATCAATCCAAATCATTTTCATGCCGATAATTTTAAGGCCTGCTTTTTCAAAGCGGCTGATTATTTCACCAACTACTCCTCTTTTTACCCCGTCAGGTTTTATTAAAACTACGGTTTTTTCGATCAAATCGCTCATATATTTTTATTTTATTTATTTTAATTGTTCTCTAACCTTGTCAACTATTTCCGCTGGGTTATGATTGGCTTTGACAAAATAGCCGTCAGCTCCCAGTTTCTTGCCTTTTTTAATGTCATCTTCCTGACCCAAATTAGTCAAAAGCAAAACCGGAATTTTCTTTAATTGATCATCTGACTTTAAATCTTTCAAAACCAAAAAACCATCTAACTTAGGCAGTATAATATCCAATAGAATTATATCCGGATCTATTTTTTTGGCTTTTTCCAAACCATCTTTACCGTCAAAAGATTGAATAATTTCATAATTTTCCATTTCAAACTTGGTTTTATACATGTCAGAAAGCGTTTTCTCGTCTTCTACTAGTAAAATTTTAGTTTTGTTTGTCATATTTTTTCATTATTAATTAATAACATTATATCAGTTATTTACTTTTTTATCAAATAATTTTTTTCCATATAATTACCAAAATTGAGAAGCTTTTTTTCGGTAAAATGAGGTGAGATAAGCTGGAGTGAATAAGGCAGTTTTTTCTTTCCATAAAAAGGCAGACTCAAAGCCGGCAACCCAGCTAAGCTGACGCCACTTAAGAATATATCCGATAAATACATAGATAAGGGCTCTTGTTTTTCCCCTAGTTTAAAAGCAACCGTCGGCACAGTCGGAGTAATAATAATATCAACTTTTTCAAAAGATTTAATAAAATCCTCATAAATCAATCTTCTTACTTTTTGCGCCTTGAGATAATAAGCCTCAAAATAGCCCGAGGAAAGAGCATAGGTGCCCAGCATAATACGGCGCTTGGGTTCAGCTCCTAGGCCTTTTACTCGGGAATTAATATAGGTTTGCCGTAAATTTTCACTTTCTTTATCTCGTCTTCCATAACGAATACCATCATAACGAGCCAGGTTGGAAGAAGCCTCGCAAGGATTAACAATATAATAAGTGGCTACGGCATATTCTGTGTGCGGTAAGGAAATTTTTTTTATTTCAAATTTATCGTGTCCCATATTTTCTATTACTTTATTCAAACTCTTTTTAATATCGTTATCTAACTGGTCGCCAAAATACTCTTTAGGTAGACCTATTTTTAAACGGCCGGGATGTTTATCAATATCCTTAGAATAATTTTCCACTTTTTTATTAGCGCTGGTTGAATCTTTTTTATCAAAACCGGCTATACCTTCTAAAACAAAAGCAGCGTCTGGAACCGAGCGGGTTAAAGAGCCAATGACATCCGTTGAAGAAGTAAGAGAGAATAAACCATAGCGTGAGACGCGGCCGTAGGTCGGCTTGAGGCCGACCAAGCCGCAGAAAGCGGCTGGCTGCCGTACAGAACCGCCAGTGTCCGAGCCCAAAGCGTACAAAGCCATATCGGCCGCCACGGCCGCGGCACTGCCGCCGGATGAACCTCCGGGCACCCGAGTGAGGTCAAGCGGATTTTTTGTCGGGCCAAAGGCTGAATTTTCACAAGATGAGCCCATAGCAAATTCATCTAAATTTGTGCGTCCCAAATGTATAAAATTATTATTTTTTAATTTTTTAGCCACAGTGGCGTCATAAACGGCCCGATAGTTTTCTAAAATTTTTGAGCCAGCTGTGGCTGGTAAACCTTTAACCAGAATATTGTCCTTCATAGCCATAGGCAAACCAGCCAAAGCACTTAAGTCTTCTCCCTGGCTAATTTTATTATCTACTTTTTTAGCCTGATCCAAGGCTAAATCTTTGTTTAACTGCAAAAAAGCATTTAATGATTTGTTTTTTTCTTCTATCTTTTTTAAATAATACTCTGTTAACTCCTGAGCCGAAAAATCCTGGTTTATAAGGCCCTGATGAGCTTTTTTAATACTTAGCTTATCAAATTTCATTATTCAAAAACCTTGTTAATTTTAAGATAATCATCTTCTTCTTCAGGAAACTCTTTTTTAATATTATCTTGATTACTAGATTGGTTTACCCTATCTCTGGCGGTGTTATTGGCCGAAACTCCGGTTTGGTAAAGAGGTTTAGTCTTTTTTGTTTTAATTTTTTTTAGTTGGTCAATATAATCAATAACCGAAGTTAGTTCCTGGGAAAATTTATTTTTTTCCGGCTCGGTGAGATCTAGCCGGGCCAAACTGGCAATATGTTTTACTTCTTTTTTTGATATTTTCATAGCTTTATTATAACTAATTATTCAATTAGAGACAAAAATTTTTCTTCCGAAATAATTTTTAAACCTAGTTTTCTCGCCTTTTCAAACTTTGAACCTGGATTTTCTCCTTTAACTAAATAATCAATATTCTGGCTGACTGAAGAAGAGACTTCACCGCTTCTTTTTCTTATCTCGGTTTTGGCCTGGTCTCGGGTCATTTTTTCCAGTGACCCGGTTAAAACAAATTTTTTGTTTTTCAGATTTTGTTTATTTTTTAAACGTGATTTTTTAACCTTGACACCATATTTTTTCAATTTCTTTAATAACTTTATATTTTTATTATCATTAAAATAATTATAAATACTGCTGGCTACCACCAAACCGATATCATGAATATTTTCCAATTCTTCTTTTTTGGTATTTATTAAATTATCTAAACTGCCAAAGCGCCGGGCTAATAAATAGGCTGTTTCTTGACCAACATGCCGAATACCGAGTGAATAGATAAATCTTGAGAGAGTGATTTCTTTTGAATTTTCTATTGACTTAATAATATTACTGGCTGATTTCTCGGCAAACCTTTCTAGAGTCTTTAAGTCCTCTTCTTTCAAGGAAAAAATATCAGACTGGTCTTTTATTAAATCAGTTTTAATCAATTGATCAATAATTTTAGGTCCCAGCCCTTCAATATCAAAAGCTTTTTTAGAGACAAAATGATAAATCCTTTCTTTTAAAGTGGCAAAACAGTCCTGGTTAGGGCAGTAATAAGCCACTTCGCCTTTTTTTCTTATCACTTGGGAGCCGCAAACCGGGCATTTGGCTGGCATCTGAAAATTCTTTTCTGAACCGCTTCTCATATTTTTTAAAACTTTAACTACATCCGGAATAATATCACCGGCTTTTTCAACCACTACCGTATCGCCAATCTTAACCCCTAGTCTTTTAATTTCATCCATATTATGCAAGGTAGCCCGGGAAACCGTGGAACCGGCTACTTTCACTGGTTTTAGATGAGCTACCGGGGTTAAAACTCCAGTACGGCCCACCTGCACTTGAATATTTTTAATGACTGTCGTGGCCTGCTCAGCCGGAAACTTATAAGCTAAGGCTCCACGCGGCGATTTACCGACCGCACCCAGTTTTTTAAAAAGAGAAATTGAATTCACATTGACCACAATACCATCGGTCGGATAGGGAAAGCTTTTTCTTTTTTGACCAATTTTTTTATGATATTTAATGACCGTTTGGCCATCGGAGCAATACTGACTGTGAGGATTAACCGGAAAACCCATGTTTTTAGCTAATTTATGGCTTTCCTGGTGGGTTTTTTGACCCAAATCAGTAACCAGGTCATAAGCATAAAAATTTAGTTTTCGGCTAGCCGCTATTTTGGGATCAAGCTGTCTGATAGAACCAGCGGCCGCGTTTCTGGGATTAGCAAATTTATTTTCTCCTTTTCTCTCCTTTTTTTTGTTTATTTTTTTTAAAATATCATAGCGCATATACACTTCACCACGCACTTCAACATGAATAAGGGCTTTTTTTCTTGTTTTATTATCTAAACTATCTAGCCTTAACTTTAAAGGTATTGATTCCACTGTTTTAATATTACTGGTTACCTTTTCGCCGACAAGACCGTTACCACGAGTAGCTGCCTGTACTAGTCGTCCTTTTTTATAAATTAAGGAAACAGCCAAACCATCCATTTTCACTTCAGCAAAAAAATCAAACTTATTACCAGGCGATAATTTTTCTATTCTTTCCAGCCATTTAAAAAAATCTTTATCCTCAAAGACATCATTTAAAGAAAGCATCGGGCTTTGGTGTTCTACTTTTTTAAATTTTTCCAAGGGCTGGCCGCCCACTCGCTGGGTTGGGGAATCAGAGGTAATTAAGTCCGGGTACTCACTTTCCAGGTCAGCTAATTCTTTTTTCAGTGAATCTAAGGCAGCATCAGAAATTTCCTGACGGTCTAAAACATGGTATTGATAGCGATGATGATTAATTTCTTTTTTTAACTTGGCGATTCTTTTTTTAGCTTGGACTTTTCTCATAAGATTACTTCTTTTCAATAGTTTGTTCAGAGAAGAGAACGAAGTTAAAAATACCCTGAGGTGGCAAGCGATAAGGAATGCTGGCCGCTAAAGCTTTTTGTGAATCATGATATGAGCCTACAGATTTTAAATAAATACGGTTGCTAAGATTTAGCAAATCTCCTCCCAAGTCAGGCCTACTATAGGCTTTCACTTTCAAATTAGAAACGTCACAATAAAGTGGTGTAATAGATATAGTATAATTTAATAAATTATTTGGTAAATTTTTGGTAGAAGTTTCACACAAATTTTGATTTTCTTCACAGGGAAAAACAAAATCTTGTCCACTACTATTTTTTTTCCAATCTGAAGGATTAGTTGAGGGCAAATCATTCTGCCAGGGCACAAAAGAATATTCTAACCAGCTGTCTCCTTGGCAATCATCATTCCAGGTTAATTTTATTGAGTGCGCTCCTTCTACATCAAAAGAGGTTGACTTATTCTGCTCCAAAGAATCAAGTAAATAGTCCTGACTAGCCGTGCTTTGCGAAGTATCCCATCTTCCTCCGCTTTCTGCCAATACAATATTATTATCATTAGTAATAGCCGGCATAACATCACTATTTAGATCTAAATCATCAGCACGACTATTTTTTATTTCCAATAATTGAGTTTCCATACCGCTCTCAGCCGCGTAGTAAGCCACATAAGCATGGTCTAAATGAGCTGAAAATTGATATAAATTTATTATCAACATAGAAAGACCAATGGCTATGGCGACCACATTCATCATAATTATCAATGATAAAAGCAGGGTGACTCCTTTATTATTTTTTATGATATTTTTCATAAAATTTATCTTTTGTAAATACGCGAGGAAATAGTGGTTGATAACTTGGTATCAATTTGATATTCTTTTTCGGGCCGGTCAGTTGAGGTGTGAAAAACAATAGTTACCATCGGCTGCTGGTTGGCTTCATATTGAGAATTCTCATCTAATACAAAAGGATCTTTTGAGGGAGAAACAAAAAGGTAAAATTTATCAACATTTATTTCGTTTGGAGTTACTATTTGCCAACTACTATTATTTGTTCGGTCATCACATTTATCTAAATCGTCACCGCCGGTAATATCAATAGAACAAACTTTCATTACATAGCGAACAGAGCCATCATGCAAGGTACCTTCTGGTACCCTTTCAAAAAAGAATTGATTGCCGTCCAAGTCTTTAGTGGCTAAAATTTTATTATCTTCATGGCTGTTATCTCTTAAATCTGAAAGCGGTATTTTTTCTTTAACTGGAGAATTTTCTTTATCATACCACTGGTAATTTATCATCCCCTGCCGGAGCTGTTTAGCCATTTCTTCCAGGACATACCGGGCGTCAGCTTGCACATTTTGGACATAAGTAGTTCTCTTCTGCATCCGGGCTACCCCAAAAAATATATCCACTCCAATCACTACCGTAATAGCAAAAATAGACGCTGAAATTAGCATCTCCAATAAGGTAAAACCTTTTTTATTATTTTTAAATATATTAATCATCGCGCCAGTCAGTTAATTTTTCTTCTATTAAATATTCTTTATCTTTCCCATTTTCCTGCCAGTTAATTCTTGAGACCACCTGAATTGTATTGACATCAATATTTGTTATTTCAATAACACGAGAAAATCCCGTGTTTTTTCCTGCAGTTGAATTAAGCGAATAAAAACCATAATCATTATCTAAATATAGCCAGCAAGGATTGCTATCATCACAGTTTCCAGCTCCTTTCAATTTTTGGAACCATTTTTCCGGAGGGCTTGTTAGTACGTATTGATCAATCTTATAAGTTCCTTCCGCTAAACCATCATTCCAAGAATTTTCCTTAAGCCAGTTTGTATCTCTTATATTTCTCACTACTTCAACCCCTTCTTGTGCTAAATTTATAGCAATTAAGCGATTCTGGCTGCTGCGGCCAATACGAGTGGTGTAGATGCCAATAGTTAAAGAACCAATAATGACTGACATCACCAAACCCACGGCTAAAATAGTCTCCATCAGCGACATACCTTTAATTTTATTTTTGATTTTTCTAAATATTCTCATAATTTTTAATTTAGGGGCAATCTGAACTCTCTTCATTAACAGCACCGGAAGCGCCAATAATATGAATTTTACGGCATTTATTTAAGTCTTCATGACTCAAATAAATATTAACATATTCTATTTTTTCAGAATTAAAATTTTCATTACCCGGATCTCGGTTGATATTTTGATTGAGCCAACCAATAAAAGGGAAGGGTTTAAGATTTTTAAAAGTAAGATCAAAATCATGGCTTGTATCCAAAATAATTTCGCTTTTATTTATTTCTTTTACTTCAATTTTGTTTATGGTAACTCCTTGATCAAAATTAACCTGCCCAGCTCCGATTATCTTATCCTCAATACAAGACGGACTGTAGCCATCTTCATTATCATATCTTTGATTACCAGCATCATCAACACAACCAGTAGCCGTACTAACAGATGATTTATCAGCAAACAATAAATACTGGGATTGATTACTCAAATCTATATGCAAACCATAGCCACCGGCCGGTACCTCATCTTCAAATTCATGGCCAGTCTGAGCGTAATTTTGCACCTTTTTAATATTGCTCACCATCTGTAAACTAGCCCCACGCAATTCTTCATGTTTCTTGGTGTCTTGGAAGCCAAAAATAACCACCCCCATTAATATAGTAAAAACCGCAAAAGAAACAATTATTTCAATTAGGGTAAAACCTTTTTTTCTTGATGATAATTTCATAATTTAATAAAACCAATTGACTAAACTCCCCGATAAATACCAGTCTATAATTACTTGGCCCCAAAGCAGAGCCACAAAAGTTCCGGCAGTTAAAAAAGTGCCAAAAGGCAGATGACTTTTTAATTTCTTATTCTTTAATATTATTAAAAATATGGCAAATACAGCGCCAACAAAATAAGCTAAAAACAGCGCTACTAAAATTTTTTGCCAGCCCAGTATAAAACCCATTAAAACTCCCAAACGAATATCACCGCCGCCAATCCATTTACCTTTTGATATTAAATACTGCAAAAAGAAAAAACCGCCACCAATCAAAGCGCCTAATAAAAGGCTATAAATTGATAAGCCTAATATTAAACTAAAAATTAAAGCCAAAATCACAGCCGTTATACTGACCTTATCTAAAATAAGATGATAGCGCCAGTCATAAACAAAAATAATAATCAGAAAAAGAGTAATAACCAGATAAAAAATAAATTCTAAAGACCAGTTAAAACGAAAAAATAAAAGACAAAAACACAAAGCGGTTGCTAATTCCACCAGAGGATACTGCCAGGATATTTTTTTTTGGCAATAGCGGCATTGACCTTTTAAAAAAATAAAGCTGAAAAGTGGTATTAAATCAGCGGTTTTTAGCTGATGTTGGCAATGAGGGCAAAATGAACGTCCCTTTAAAAATGACTTTTTCGCATGAAGACGGTAAATAACCGCATTTAAAAAACTGCCACCAATGAGGCCAAAAATAAAGATTAATAAATAATAAATAATGCTCATACTTTATTATATTATACCATAAAAAAGACCTTATTTAAACCGAAGATGAATCTGGAGATAAATCTCCAGCTACGCGGATGAAGAGGTGAAGGCGCCGAATTTATCCGGCGCTATGTTAACAAAAAAATTGATACATTCTCACGCTTTCGCGTGGACACCACTTACTATTATTAATGTGGAGATGGAGATCTCCACCGACGCAGATAAAGATGTTTGTTTTCGCGTAGGCGGAGATTTATCTCCGCCTTTAAATAAAACCGCCTAGCCGGGAATGCCTATTCCCGCAATATATTAAATATTTCAAATATTATGCTTTTGTTTAAATTTATTTTTAATATTAATAGACCAGGCCTAGAGACGAGCCATGACCCGCCTCTACCTAGTATAAAACAAACTGCCAAGGAAGCCCTTAAAATTACCCGAGAAGCGCGGATCTCCTGATCCGCGTCACCTTATTCGGTTGGATCAGGAGATCCAACCTTCTCGAGAAAAAATAGATTATTAAATCTTTAACTCACCGAGAAGCTCTAGTCACTCGGCCTTGAGCTTAGTAAATATATTGCCAGAACAGGTCTGGGGACCAGTTCTTCTCGCGATAAAATAATAGAGTATTTTATAAAAGCTTTAAAAATTCGGAAGATTATAAATACTCAGGTTATAGGAATTATTATTTAAATGATTATTTAATGAAGACAGATTAATAATTTTAGAGAATTTAGCTTTTTGAAAATTATTTTAGTATTTATAATAAAAAGGGTCGGCCAAAGCCCTCGCTTTGGCCTTATTTTAGAGGCGAGCGAGGGCTCACCTCTACCCGAATTATTCTAACCCCTGGAGATAAATCTCCAGCTACGCGGATGGAGAAGTGAAGGCGCCGGATTTATCCGGCGATTTATGTTTTGCTAATTGGTTATGGTTATAGCAGCTAGTAAGGTTTTGGTGGTGGGTTTGGAATAAAAAACCATTGACTCAGCCTAATAACCAAACTAGCGGCTCGGCCCAAAACCCTTTGTTTTAATACTAATTAATTTATACTCGTGGAGTAATCTTTTTAAAATGTCGCCATATGGATGTTACGCCGGGTTGTATTTTATATTATTTAACACCCTGGCGCCGGATTTATCCGGCGCTATGTTAACAAAAAAATTGATACATTCTCACGCTTTCGCGTGGACACCGCTTACTATTGTTAAAGTGGAGATGAGGATCTCCACCGACGCGGAATGAGGATGAATTAAAAAACAAAGATAAATCAATAGCGATTCAAAAAGAAGAAACACCTACTACTCAACGCGTAGGCAAAAGATTTATCTCTGCTTGAAAAAATTCAAACTTTCAAACACCATTAATGTATGCCGTTTGAGTCTAAAAGGTGTTTGCCAGCTACTAAACCATCATAATCTTTTTCCAAAGAAAAACTTATAACATAATTTTCTTTATCCGGTACTGATTTTACTTGATAACTGTATTTACCCGGATCTTTGATAGAAGAAATATTAGGCAAATATTGACTCAAATTACACTTTGAGGCTAAAGAATTTTCCTGCTCACATCCTTCAGCGGCCGGAGCGTAGCTATTCTCTTCATTAAATAGTATTTCAAAACCATAGCGCAGACGCGTCATATCAGCTACTCTTTTAGCGTCCCTAACTCGGGCTCTTTCACTGCGAAGAAGTAAAATCCCCAAAACAATAATCAGTAAAAGCAAAGCCGTGAATATAATTAATTCTTTTAAATTTAAGCCTTTATTATTCATATATAAATTATAACAAATATTTATAAAAAGAAAAAGGACCTCTTTTAATAAAGGTCCTTTCCTCTATATAAATAAGTGTTTTTTTGCTTATTCCTGTATCAATAATATCTTTAGAGATTTTCTATGGGTTAATTAATAACACCCTCACATATATCTAAGCTACCGCTTGTGCTATCTAAACATTCAACACTATCTATAAAAGCGGCCTCATCGACTGGCTCAGTAATATCTAACTCTCCCGAGCCTCCATCAGAGTTAAGAAAATAAACCGAATCACCACCGCCTCCTTCTAGGATATAAGCTAATCCAAAAGTATTTTCAGCATCATCTTCAATATAATAGTATACTCTATCAAATGAAGTAGTTGAGCCTATTGCAGTTGCTCCATCAGGTGGAGTTAATGCTGTACCCAAATAATCAGGCACTAAATCGGTACCCATAATACTAGCATTAATACTTACTAAAGTAGCGGCGTCAGGATATTCCCCTTCATCATCGTTATAAAGAGTCAAAGCGGTTCTAATCTGGCCTAAGTCAGACTTGGCCTGGGCGTCACGAGCTTTTTCACGAGCTCCGTTCAAAGCCACCAAACCAATGGCTGACAAAATACCAATAATAGCAATAACCACTAACAATTCAATTAAAGTAAAACCTTTTTTGTTTTTCATTTTGTCACCTCCCTTCTTTTTGTTTTTCAGTTTTCTTTTTGTTATCAGTAATCGACTAGCCTGACAACAAATTATGAAAATTCTGAAAATTATTGTTTATCTTTATATCTCGACTACTTATATTTTAACAAATATTATATATTTTGTCAAGTTTAAAAACTTTTTTATCCTTATCTGCCCCTAAATTATAGCATAATAAGGCTTATTTATACAGCTTGCGACAAATTATACATCGGTAGTAATATAGACATAACCATTACGGCTACGCCAATACCCATAATTACAAGAATAAAGGGCTGGATCAGGCTAACTAAATTATTCACTGTATTTTCCAGCTCGCGAGCGTAAAATCCGGAAATTTTGTCTAAAATTAAGTCCATTTTACCGGTTTGTTCACCAATAGCCATCATATGGGGCAGCATTACCGGTACGGCTTTACTTTTTAAAAAACTAGTGGCAATAGACTTTCCCGATTCTACGTCCTCAATAGTATCCTCTACTAATTCCTTATACAAAAGATTACCGACAATATCACCGGTAATTTCCAAAGATTTTGTTAAAGTAACCCCAGAGACAAGAAGAGTAGCAAGACTGCGAGAAAAACGGACTAAATAAATATTTTGGTAAATTTGGCCAAAAACCGGCAGACGCATTTTTAGCTCATCCAGCTTTCTCTGGCCAGCCGGATTTTTTCTGATTAAAATAAAAACCGCTACTAGTATTATAATTATCAAAAGCAAGAGCCACCACTTACTTTGTAAAAATCCGCTAGTCCCCATAACCAACTTAGTGGACCAAGGCAGTTCACCGCCGCCTTGTTCCAAAACTTCGGTTAACTTTGGCAGCACAAAAATCATCATTAAAACACCCACCGCGATCATACCGCCGACAATAAATACCGGATAAATCATGGCTCCTTTAATCTTACTCATTAAGTCATAATCCCTCTCCTGCTGATCAGCCAGATAATTTAAAGTTTCATCTAGTTTACCAGTGGTTTCACCAGAACGAATCATATGAACAAAAAAATCAGAAAAAACCTGAGGATATTTTCCCAAGGTTTGGGAGAGCCGGGCCCCGCCGTCGACTTCATCAGCAATTTCTGATAAAATTATTTTAAAATTAACATTCTTCTGCTGCTTCACCAATATGCGCAAGGCTTGAACAATCGGCACCGTGGCCGCAATTAAAACCGCTAATTGGCGGGAAAACATAACCACGTCTTTGCGCGGCACTCTTTTCAAAAAACCAAAAGTAGACTGAAAAAGAGTTATTTTACTCCGTTCATTAACCGAAAGGACAATCAAGCCCTTGTCGCGCAGAACTTCCTGAGCGACATTTTCTGAAGGCGCCTCTACCGCCCCATTGACTGTATCCCCTGATTTATTTTTTGCTTTATAATCAAAAACGGCCATAATTTATCTTAACGTTTTATCATTGATTTAATATTTTGCTTATCATTAGCATTAGTTAAAGCGTCTTCTCTTAGTATTTCACCGGTTTTTGTTAACTCGGATAAAGATTTATCAAGAGAAATCATACCTTCATCTCTGGAAGTCTGGAGAACATTATTGATTTGATAAATAGCTCCCTCACGAATAACTGATCGTACCGCATCATTAGGGATCATAACTTCCGCCACAGCAATACGTCCGCCGCCCACCCGGGGCAGCAGCCTTTGTGAAACTATACCTGACAAAACACCGGCAAATTGATTTCTTATTTGTTCTTCTCTGTCTTCGGGGAAAAAAGAAATAATTTTTTCAATAGTCCGTAAAACTGAATCAGTATTCATAGAGCAAATAACTAAGCGAGAGGATTCAGCGGCATTTAACATAGCTTCAGCCACTTCCAGCTTTTCAACCTCTGAAACATAAATCACATCCACGTCTTCATGTGAGGCTGTATTCAAAGCCTGGGTAAATGACTTAGTATCCCGGCCTACTTCTCTCTGTTCAATTATTGACTTGTTATTGATATAAATATGCTCTATTGGTTTTTCAATAGTAATAATATGATCAGCTCTATTTTTATTGATTTCATTAATAATAGCCGAGATAGTTGAGGTTCGCCCGGAACCAAAAGGACCGCTTATAATAACTAATCCTTTTTCAATCTCAGTAAATTTTTTAATCACTCCGGGTAAGCCTAATTCATCCAAATTTTTAATTTTTTTATCAATCAGGCGCAAAGAAGCGGCCAAATAACCTTTTTGATAAAAAATACTAATTTTAAATCTTGATTTATTGGACATGGTATGAGCCAAAACAATTTCTTTTTCCTTTTCTAATTTATTTTTTTGCTTATCATTTAAAATATTATTTACCATGTCTTTCATAAAATCCGGATTAATTACTGGCTGATCAGTCAAAGGCACTAACTTGCCATCTACCCGCAAGATAGGTGGATTGCCGACAGTTAAATGAAAATCACTGGCATTATATTCAGCGCCAGTAGATAATATTTTATCTAAAATTATCTTTTCTCCGGTGGGCATATTATTCTTTCCTTAAAGTTTTTTTAATTTTTTCCACTACCTCTGAAGGCATAAAATGGGCTTTGATTAAGTAATCAACCGCTCCCAGATTAAAAGCCTTGTCTACGTCTTTTTTTTGACCTAAATTAGTTAAAAGAATAACCGGAATATCTTTAGTTTTTTTATCTTTTCTTATTTCTTTTAAAATTTCAAAACCGTCCATTTTTGGCAAAATTATATCCAATAAAATAAGATCTGGATTTTCTTGTTTTACCATTTTCAAACCTTGCTTACCTTCTGAGGCCAGAACCGTCTCAAAACCCTCTATATCAAGTTTGGAAACATACATCCCAGAAAGAAAAGTATCATCTTCCACTAATAATATTTTTTGCTTTTTTGCCTTATCTTTTTTAGTCATATATTTATAAATTAATAGTATTTAAGCGCGCGTAGCATCCCAAACCTCTTCAATAGTAGTTTTTCCGTGTAAGGCCTTAATAATGCCGTCCTGTCTCATAAGAAAATTACCCTGGTTTAAAAATTCTTCTAAAGTTTTTTCTTGTATATCTCCACTGCTCAGAATTACTTCTTTCATTTTAGCGTTAATTTCCATTACTTCACAAATAGCAATCCGGCCTTTGTAGCCAGTATTATCACAGCGAGCACAGCCTTTACCGCGGTACATTTTTAAGGGTTTAGTTAACTTAATATTATCCGGTAAATGTTCTTTATCAATTTTTTCCAGCTCTTCCCAAGCCTGCTTTTCCAAAATTTCTGGCAACTTAAATTCTTCTTTGCAATGCGGACAAATCTTTCTGACCAGACGCTGGGCCATAACCAGATTAACCGAAGAAGTAAGCAAAAAAGGTTCTATTTTCATATCAATTAATCTGGGTATAGCTCCAATAGCATCATTAGTATGCAAAGTAGAAAGTACAATATGACCAGTTAAAGCCGCATGCACCGCTAACTCAGCTGTTTCCGTATCACGCACCTCACCAACCATAATAATATCAGGGTCTTGCCGTAAAATAGATCTTAAACCCGCCGCAAAAGTCAGGCCCACCTCAGTATTAATTTGAGATTGGTTAATACCCTGCATATAATACTCAACCGGATCTTCCAGGGTAATAATATTAACAGATTCTTCATTTAAAATACTTAATAAAGCGTATAAAGTGGTTGATTTACCGCTACCAGTAGGACCGGTAATAAGGAACATACCGTGAGATTTATCAATATTCTTTTTCATAATATCTAAAGACTGACCCCAAAATCCCAAATCCTCTAAGTCTAAAGTAGCTGAAGCCGTATCCAAAATACGCATCACTACTTTTTCCGCGTCTATTAAAGGTAAGGTAGAAACACGGTAATCTATATTACGCTCTTCTATAGTCATTCTAAAACGCCCATCCTGGGGTACGCGAGTTTCATCAATCTTTAAATTTGAAACCACTTTAATACGAGCAATTAAAGAAGAGTGTACTCGTTTTGGCAATACTAGAGAAGTATGTAAAACACCATCAATACGGTAACGTACTCTCGTCTCATTACCCACCGGTTCAATGTGTACATCAGAGGCCTTACCTTCAACCGCATGACGCATAATAACCGAAACCATTTTTGAAACTGGCGCTGTTTTCACCACTTCTTCTAAATCTTCACGGCCTTCGGCTAAGGATATTTCTTCTTTAGGTCTACTTTCAGCTTCGGCTCCTTTTAAAGCTTCCTCTACTTCAGTTGATAAGCTTTCATACTGGCGAAGTACGTATTTCAAAGAAGAAATAGAAGTTAAATAATATTTTATTTTAAAATTATTTTTACGAGCCAAAAATTCAATAGCTTGGAGGGCTTTATAATTGGAAGGATCCGTCATAGCTAAACTAACTTCCTGACCTGATTTATTAAAGGCTACTACTTTGTAATTTTGAGCCAGTTCTTGCGGTATAATATTTAAAACATCGGCTCGAACCATCCGACCGAAAAGATCTATATAAGGCAGATTGTAAACCTTTGATTTTGCTTTTGATAAATCATCTTCCCTGACAATTTTTTTATCTTCTAACAGTTTCTCAGGCGTGGTGTTTTTTTCTTTAGCTTCTTTTTTAATTTCCTCGTACTGTGTACGCTTTATTTTTTTCTCTTTTAATAAAATATCAAGGAGCTCGTTATCTCCTTCTATCCCTTTATTTTTTACATCTTTTTTTAAAGCCATAATCTAAATAGGATTAAAAGGATTATTACGCTTTGTCCTAATGTTTTCTAAATCCAATGGTAACTTATTTTTACCAAATTCAATTAAATTTTTATAATCTTCTTTTTCAAGAAAATCTTTTTCATAATCACTAATAATAGGCCGATTATGCTCTGAACTAACATCTATTACTTTACTACCGCCATTTTCACTCATGGAATTATAAACCATATAACCGCCTAAAATTATTACAATAACTAAAATAACGCTGTAGACAGCTATTTTTTTATAATTTCTTTTTCTTACTAAGACCATATTATTTTAATCATTATCTCTCTCTATATAATAAGTTTTTAAATTCAAACCAAAATTCATGCCGGCATCAATACTACTCTGACTTTGCGGATTAAAACTTAAACTTGAAATATCCATTATTCTCTGTTCTTCTTCAATATCATTAAGAAGAGTCTTTAAATCATTATAATTACGTCCACCGCTGATACTCAAAGAAATATTAAGTATATTAATATTTTTACTCACTGAGGTATTTTTAATAACCTTGGCTTGCGCCGCCGGTAATTCATCAAGGTTATCACTTAAAGAATCATTTTCTTGACTCAAGACACTGCCTTCAGAAAAAGTTATAGAATCCAGACTCAAAGCTGAATGACTCACTAAATCCTCTAAAATTATAAAAAGCTCGGGAATTTCTTTTTTACTTGGTATTATCTGACTTAAAGAATCAATATCTTTCTGATTTATCTCTTTAAATTTATCCAAAGATTCTTTCAATCTAGATAAATACAGTTCATTGTCTTCCTTTTTTTCTTTTTCAGCATTAAGGTCAAATATTCCTGTTTCCTTAACTTCATTCCATTTTGGTTTAACGATAAATAAAAATCCGAGAACTAAAATCAAAACAGCTAAAACAATGGCTAATATTTTAAAATACCTTAAAAACAGACTCCGCATCAGGTTTACAATTTTTGAAAAATTTATTTTCATAATTTACTCAATATTTAATATATCACTATTGGTATTACTACTATTATAATTAACATTCAAAGAAGAATTATTAGAATTAGAATTAGAATTTATATTATTATTTGTATTGTTATTAATTAAGTTTGTGTTGGTATTAGTATTTAAGTTATCATAACCATAATTAATATTAGTATTGGAATTAGAATTTGAATTGATATTGGAGTTTAAATCAATAATACTAATATTATAGTTATTATTGTTGGTATTAGTACTAGTGTTAGTATTAGTATTTAAATTAATGTTTTCAGATTGAGACTCTTGAGTATCCTCTTCTTCCATTTTATAAAATATTGTGGGTAGAATTTCTAAAGTGACTGAAAAACTAACCTTTGATACAGTTTCTCCCAAATTAGAACTTTGAATTTCCGGAGAAGATTTACTAGCTCCAGTAATACTGACATTTGATAAAAAATCTTCGGCATTCTGAAAAACCAGGAGCTGTTCCGCTACTGAAGTATAATCAGCTGCTATGGCCGAAAGAGTCAAACTCCCTTCGGTAGAAGCATTAAAAGCCCCAGTATAGTAAACATCTTTTATGGTATATTTTTCCAGTTTTTCAAAAAATTTAGACCAATAAACATGGGTGTTTAAAACACTTTTAACAGCTTGTAAATTTTGCTTAAACTCAATTGATTTCTCTTGATCATCTTTTAACTCTCTAATTCTCCTATCTAATTCTATTCTTTGTGCTTTAACATCCTGGATTTCTGTTACAATTCTAGTTTGATAAAAAACTAAGCCGGCATAGACTAAACCAACCAATACGAGAGCTGTTAGAGCTATTAAAGCCAGGTTTATTAATTTCTTTTTTGGTTTCTCATGACTGGCAATTTCCTCCGGCATAAGATTAACCAAAAAAGAATCTTTATGGCCCTCCTCTTTTTCCTTTTTTTCCTTTTCTTCTTTTTTTACTTTTTGTTTTTCTTTTTTCTTTTGAGAAGACAAGGTTTTTTTATCAGTCATTAATTTTGGCTTGGGTTTTTTCGTTTCTTTTTCTTCTTCAGTAGAAGAAAAAATATCCTCTACCTTCTCATTATCTGAAAAATCTTTACTCTTAAAAGAATCTTTTTTATTAATATCATTTTTTTCTGCTTTTTTTTCCGAAAAAACACTACTAAAACCACCAGCGCTTTTTTCTTTTGGCTCCTCAGCTTTTTTATATTCAATTTTTTTAGGCTTTTCTTTTTCTTTTTTATCAGGCTTACTAGTAAAAGCTTCTTTTAATTTATTCTCTTCTTTCTTTTTTTCTTTCTTTTCTGATTTTTTATTCTTTTTAAAACTTGAATCTTTATTATATTTTTTTATTTGTTTATCTGGCTTATTCTTCTTAGAAAAAATTCTTTTAAAAAATCCTGGCTTATCAGTTTTCGGCCTTTTCATACTGACTTCAGATTTTTCTGAAGTATCCGAAGATTTGGATTTTTTATTATCCTTTTCTACACTGGTAGTGTCTTTCAATAGATTTATATCAGGCATTTTTTTTGTTAAATCAATTCTCTTAAAGCCAGTCCTATGGCCACTGAAAAACGGGGACCAATTTCCATTAAAGCCGGCTCTAATTCTTTAGGATAGCTCACCCTAGACCAGGGATTGCCAATAATTACTTTGGTATCAAATAATTTAGATAAATATTCGGTAAAATTTGGTAAAAAAGCCGAGCCGCCTGAAAGTACAATTTTCTCTACCGGCAGATCTTCAATATTTTTATAAAGATTAAAAACATGTTTTATTTCATTGATCACTGATGATAAAACAAATTCTATAGTCTTTGGTATTTTATTTTGATGGCTATTATTATTTTGACTTAGACCACTAGAAATACCAAAATCTCTTTTAAACTGCTCGGCTCTTTCAGAATCAATATTTAGAGCGTTAGCAATTGATTTAGTGATAGTATCGCCACCGACATCAACACCCCGATTTAAAATGGGAATGCCATTCTTTATTACACTAATGTCAGTGGCTAAAGCCCCTATATCCACAATCATAACCGGCGAGGGATCATCACCAATCAAGGATCTCTGTAAAGCAAAAGATTCTGTTTCTAAACTGACAATTTGTAAATTTAAAGATTTAAAAATATCAATGTATTTTTTGGCTAAATTTTTAGGGGCGGCTGTCAATAATATTTTATAATCACTGATTTTTTTATCCTTTTTCTTTTTTTTATCTTCATCATTAGACTTTTCTTTCTTTTTCTCTTCTTCAACCAAACGCCAGTCTAAAACCATCTCTTCCAAAGGCATGGGTACAAATTTTTTAGCTTCCCAGCGTACCGCCGAATTAAGGTCTTTTTCCGACATAGCTGGTAAAGATATAATAGAGCTAAAAACGCTAAAACTAGGCAAAGCCGCTACAACCTGATCAGTGGTGGCCCCGGTTTTTTTCAGTAAATTTTTTATTAATAAGGAAATTTTCTTTTTTTGCTCAGAAGAGTCACTTTTAACAATTTTTGTTGATTCTTCAATAAAACCATAAGTAACTAATTTAGGGGCCCCTGATTCAAAGCCCAATTCCACTACTTTAACTGAAGAAGTGCCTAAATCAACGCCTAAATAATTTTTTTTTCGGGAAAAAAGACCCATATTGATGTTTTATTCTTAATTTCTTTAAATTACCTTTATATTATAACAGATTTTTTATAATTAGAAAAGTTTTTTATTAAGGGGTAGCTGGCCTCATTTTGGGCAAAGACTGGACTAAATCACGAAAGCCCGGCGGCGGGTTAAGCTGAATTCGGCCGTCATAACTGATCACTTCAGCCGGCTGGGGATTATTCATAGTGCCTTTGAATCTTCTCTTAAAACTATAGCCACTGGCGATCATTAAGCCTTTAACTGTTAATTTCTTGTCTGTATTAGCACTCCCAGTAGAGCTTACATAGACATTGCCTTCAGTATAATAAGCACCGACAATATTTTCCACCTCTTTGCCAATATGAATATTGCCTTTAACATAAAAGCCAACTGAAGGTAATTTATTAATTTTATCAACGTCACTATCATCATAATAAATATCAGAATCAATAAATAAATCTCCTTCTACAATAATTAAACCAGAACTGTTACTTTCTCCATTATATAAATAAGTTTGCCAATATGGTAAATCATAAAACCATAAATTATCATTAACATAATAGATTTTTCCGCCTAAATCTCCGCTATTAGTTTCATCAAATAATTGATTAGATGAGACTCTGGATAATGGGTCCTCGATACCATTACGTTGTAATTCTACATCTTTTTTTTCAATTAATTTATCCACTTTTATAGTACCTAAAAGACTATGCGGACTGGTTTCTTCTGGTTTATTAAAAGCCCGATACCCTTCTACTACATAAGGATTGGCATCAGAAGGATTGCCTGGATTTGAAATAGAATATTTTTTATTAAAATCTGCTTCTGAACAAAAATTAGTTACACTACCACCAGCTAAAATAAGATAGGTGGCATTACAGTCTCGGTCAGCTGTGGTCCAGCCCGGCGCTCTGGCCGTTTGGGGCGTGCCGACATTACCGCTGGAGTATATATCACCGTATTCGGCTCTGACCCAGGCCGTATTGTATTGACCCACTTTAGACATATCTATCCAGCCAAAATCTTCCGAATAAGCATGACCATACCAGTCCCCCGCGTCTATATCAACAGACACTCCGTATAAATTACAGCTATTACATTCAAAACAAAAATTTTGGAGGCTGGGTAAATAATTTTCACAAACCCCCCCATTTTCACAACCGCCATCGATAATACACTTTTTTGTATCATCATTTGAACAAGTACCTTTTACTACATTTTCACAAGTAGAGGTACCTTCACAATCACTGTTATAAAGACAGGGTTGGCCCACATCATTACCTTCTGAACAATAGCCATTACCAACACAAACTCCGTCACTACCACAGTGATTATAATTACTATCAACCAAACAAGCTTTACTTGTATCCCCAGAACAAAGTCCATTGCCACATTGCATGGGATAAGTAATACAATCAGCATCTGTAGTACAAGTTATTGAACCATCTCCTTCACAAAACCAAGTTCCAGTATCACAAGGACCTTTATCCACTGACTGGCCACACTGATTACACATATAACTAGTATCTGAATCTTTTACTCCCTCACATATTTTACAAGTCATATATTCATCTCCATCATCATCAGATAAATCTTCATCATCGTTATTCGGGTCATGGGTTAGACAAGCCTGGCAGGGGGTATAATTATTAGCCTCTCCAGTTTTATCAACACCCCGAAATTTGACCCAGCCCTGGGGGTACTGACAATCGCTAGCTGGACAATCGCTATTATTAATACATAAAATGCTCCAATCATCTTGACATCGGCCCTGGCCATTATAATCACAAGTATTGCCGCTGCCACACTCACTGTCTTTAAAACAAGACTGACTAATATCATTGCTACACTGACCCAGTTTAAACCGAGCCCAGCCGTCTAGTCCATAGGTCTCATAATCAAAAGTGGCTAAAACATAATCTTCCGGGTCGCCGTCATCAATTATTTTATTAGTACAAGCGGTATCATCGTTAAAAGGAGTAGTTACTGGCAGATTTTGGTAAGGCTCAGCCGGCGGATCACCAGTGTCATCCCGATCAAAAGAAAGCCAGCCTGATGAATAACAGCTTTGTTTGTTATTACCGCAATCACATCGAGTTATATCACCATTACATATAACTAGATGATTGTTTGAGCAATAAGTATTGCCATCTCCTGGTTCATAATCACATTTTACATCTTCCAGCCTTTCATAAGGATCATACTTGCCAAACCAGGCATAGCCTGACAAAGCTCCGACGTCCTTATCTTGCCTGGTATCGGTGCAATCTCCCCAATCATCAACCTTGGTTTTAATATTTACTCCATAGGAAAAAGTGGTTTCATCACAAACCTGTTGGTTAGCGCAATTAAAACTAATCCACTGGGCCGGGTATTGTCTTGAAGTGTCAGCCGGATTAGGCGTGTCGCAAGTATCATCGCTTTCACAATTATCAGCCCCGACCCAGCCCCAGCCAGCCGCGTTGCCCGGTGATATTTTCATGATTAAGCTATCGTTACCGACTGACCAGACATGAGTCGGGTTAACCGCGTCAATGGAATGAAGAGTGGTCGGCACTTCAGTAGTTTGAAAATACCAGTTAGTATTATCTTTGGAAAAAATTATTTTTCCGTCCTCGCCGGCAAACCAAACGTTATACTGGCCGTCTCCGTCAAGAGTAGCCGTGACTGAGTTCATAATTGGCGGACTGGTTAATCCTAATCCGGTATTCAGCGGGCTAAAACTTAAATTATGATAATAATAATATTGATTGGCATTAATAGCTATCCAGGCGTGATTTGAATCAACAAATTCTACATCCGTGAGAATATCACTGCCAATATCGTCTGGTGTCCAATTATTGCCGTCATATAAAGCATAATAGCCACGATTGTTAATATAGTCATAACCTACTACAAGACCCGCACTGCCGTCTGGCAGCATACTAATAGCGTTTATATTCCAGTCATAATCAGCTTTCTCCTCCCACTCTAACCCGCCATTGGTAGTTTTAAAAATTTTACCGTCACTGGCTACTATCCAGCCCGTATCTTTATTAATAAAATCAACATCTGTCAAATTACTGCCCACAAGTTCAGAAATATTTTGAGAACCATCAAAACCTTCTCCAATTGTCCCGTCTGAATTGCAATCATTTTTACTAGTATCACATAAATAGCCCCAGCCTTCATAATTATCTGAATCATCATTCGGATCCCCTCTTTCCCAGTCAGTATACTTTAATATATAACCATATTCTCCGACAGCCCAGGCTCGGTAGCCATTACGGCCCTGACTGTCATCTTGGTGGTTATAATCTGTATCATAAAACAAATCCACTGCTTTTAGCTTTCCGCAAGGTTTTAAATTTTGAGCCTGCCAGGAATAAGTAGCTCCATTATAAGTAAAAATTTGCGCTTCAATATAAGGTGAGTGCTTATAACCCACGGTCCAGGCGTAGTAACGGCTGGTATGCGGATTAAAATGGGCCGCTATATCCATAATATTAATATCATCATACCCCGGCGGTCCGGCTTCTTTTTCAAATTCTGAGGCTGAACGGCTAACATGAGTAAATAAAAAGACAGCCCCGAGAATCAAGATGAAAGCCGGGACTAAGAAAAAGACTGGTTTTTCACGAATTATTTTGGGCATTTTAAAATTAAAAAATTTTTTTAATAATAATTTTATAAAGGTAATCTATAGATAACTATTATTATATTCTTTGAAATTTATAATATCAAAAAAATTAATCTATAATGGTAAGCTTACACCCCTCAGGTACCTTCCCATCATCATCATTACGGCAATAGAATCCAAAATGATAATAAGGATAAATATTTATAAATTCATCAACGAACTCACTTTCCCAAAACCTTGTAATAGTATCAGAAACATTATTATGAGCATCCCCGTCTCCTCCATCATTATAATTTTGACGCCACCATCCAGTATCAGGATTATAAAAAAATAAAAAATCTCTAGAAGCATGAGTACCCTTAGTATCAAAACTATATACACTTTGCCTTATTTTACAACCATCTAAATCACCACAATATTCAATAATAATATCTTCAGAAACAATTATACCAGAATCTTCATAAGGTTCAGTAATTGTTATTCTACCCACATTATCCGCTTCAAAATTACCATCCACTTTTACATTTCCGGAAAAATAACCGGCGTAACCAGAACCAGTTTGCTTACCAGAAATAGCAGCATTACTACTATCAACTGCTGCAAAAACCCCATCACCTGAACTACCTGAATCACTAACACCATTATTAATTGTTAATTTTGCCACAGGATTATCATTACCAATACCAATATTACCGGCAAAATATGATTTATCATCACTACCTTCTTGATAAATTGCCCATTGATTAATACCATAAGTTTGATCTTCAATAGAAAGACCATATAAATTATTAATAGTACCATTATATTCAGCTAGTTGATTAGGATCTTCGGCACGAAGCATATGAGCATTTTCTACAGTAGAACCTTCTTTAACAAATAAATCACCAACAACACTATAAGCATTATGTATTGTTCCAGTTGACTTATTCTTAATTGCACCTAATGTTCCTATAGCAAGATTTATTGTCCCAGTTGAATTATTTACTGCAAAGCTCAAACTACCAGCTACATTTTCTAAGGTTTTATTTCCATTATTCCTAGAATAATCTTTTGAACCAGTTACCCATCCACTATTAGAATAATTATTACTATTATAATTAGTTATATTAGTAGTACTTCTATAATTACCAGATGAATTTTCGCTAGGATTAATTGTAAGTAAATTAGTAGTTCCAGCGATCTCACCACTACTAGCATTAGTATCCCCTTCAAAAAATGACCCGCCACTGGCATAAACATTAAAAGTATAGGCGGCTTTTGATGGATAACCATTAGAAGATTCAGTATTATCAGACCAAACAAAAGAACCTTCATGGACGGCCTGAGAGCTATAACCGCCAGCCCATGAATAACTTCCTTCAGCGTCATTATATCCACCTCCGGAAACAAAACTGCCAAACCCATCCGCTTCATTATGTACCCCCCCAGCTACTGCTGAATAGGTGCCTCTGGTTAAATTACTTAACCCCCCGGAAATAGTACTTTTTGTAGCTTCCGCTGTATTTTCCCACCCTCCGGAAACAGTTGAAGCATGGCCAATAGCTTGATTACTATAACCCCCGGAAACTGTGGCTTCTCTTCGATCAGCAAAATTACGCATACCTCCAGAAACAGTAGTTCCTCTGCCTTCAGCCACATTGCCGCCGCCGCCGGAAATTGTAATATATTTATAATCACTGCCATCAACTCCAACCTTACTTTCTTCATCAGGTTCAGGTGTACTAGAGGGATCAACCCAAGTTACACCCAAATTAATATTAGTTTTAGTACTATCATTACTATCACCTAAAAATTCTGCTCCCTGACGGGCTAAAGAGCCGTCCATCCGCAGCTGGCTATTAAGAGTATCAACAGTCAAAATTTTATTATTACTATTGCCGCCTAAATATAATTTATTGCCGGTCAGTATAGCTAAACCGTCATCAAAGGCTTTGCCCATTTCCAAAGCGTAAGTATTTGTATCCGTGCTATTAATTACAGTCGCCACGCCGCCGTAAATTGTTAATTTACGGTTATTTTCGGTATCAAAGGGAGCGGCCGCCTGGGCTACGGGTATTATATTTTCAAACCATTCTGTAGAAGCTTTAGCTTCAGGAATTAAAAGTGACTGGCTCAGTTTTTTAGTAGTTTGGCCCAAAATCTTTGTCTGATTAATCAATTCTGAATTCTGATAACTCAAGGGCAGAGCCGTGGATCCTAACTCTTCGAAAGGTATAAGCTTTCCGCCGTATTTTTCGCAACTTTCATGACAGCTAAAATCAGCACAACATACATAGCCATCCAAACAATCACTAGAAGCACAACAATCATGGCACTGCCAATCTATACCAGTACAACAATAATCATCACCACTACAATCAGAGCCACCACAACAATCCTCACAAGTATAAGCATTATCATGATAACAGCAAATTTGTCCACCACATCCACAATCTAATCCACAATTATCACAATCTTCACCAGCATCACAAGTCCCATTACCACAGCCGGAGGTAGTCGTAGTAAATGTTTTATCTCCACTAAATCCATAATTATTATATCCATCCCAAACAACTACCCGATAATGATAAGTGGTTTCAGAATCTAATCCGGATATTTCGTGATTATAACTAGCAGCCGGCTGTCCGTCCGGTAAACTTGAGTCGCTATATACACTTTCCGAAAAATCCGAAGTATAATCTATCCTAGCGTAATGCTCTTCATCAGCTTGCCAAGAAATAGTAATACTATTTTCGGTTGGCGATTGAGAAGAAGGCTCCATGCCCGTAGGCGGACAATCTTGATCACAATTCGTATTATCCTCGCCAAAAGAACTGGTTTGACAGATACTGTCGCCACAAGAATAAGTAGAATCTGATACATCCAGAGGGCTACCAATAACCAGACTACCGCCATTATTAACATCAACATTAAAAACAGAATCTTCCGGCGTATTGCCGCCTAAACTCAAATTTGAATCTGTGTCAATCAAATAAGTATGCCCGGGATTTTCAGCCCATAAACCACTGCCACCACCACTGGGCCAAGTAGAACGGCAATTGCTATTCAAACATAAATCACCACTAATACCAACCTTGCCTTGAAAATAACCGGCGTAAGCTCCTGAATATCCGCCATCATAACCATAAATACCAAAACTGGTGGCACTAGCTCCATCAGCCTGACCATAAAGGCCATAACTTTCATTAGGGCCTAAATCTTCAGCTACTCCTTTTATAGCATAATCAATATCTGGATCTTCACTACTACCATTTGATTTTAAATAAGCCCAGCCAGTTTGAGTATCATTATATAATTTAAAAGGGTTAACACCACTACCGCCAGCTCCTAACTCCACCCATGATGATGATGATCCATCAAAATAAACTATTTTATTATCACTATTGTAATATATTTGGCCGGCTTCAGCATTTGAAGGACTATAATCAGAATCTTTCGGAGCCAGCCAAAATAAACCTTTTTCATTGTCGCCGATTTTTAGATTACCTAATTTTGTCTGTGAACTGGCTGAAATATTTATCGGAGCCGCTATATTGCCCCCTGGTGGCCCGGCAGTCGGTTCTGACCAGGCTAGGGCCTCACTCTTAAATAAGAAAAAACCGCCTATAATGACTAAAATAGGCAGTATTTTAATTATAATGCTATAAAAATTTCCAGTCTGGCTAATAAAAAGCTTTTTATTTTTCATTTTTTTCCTATATTAGGTCTTTGACAGTACCTATAAACTAATTATATAATAACATAAGAAAGGGGTTTTTGTCTAGATTAAGAAAAACCTCATAAAAAATATGAATTTATTTAAAAAAACCAGTAATCTTCTCAATAAACCGGAAAAAAGTGTTATTTTAGGCTCTTTTATTTTATTACTAATATTAGTTATTTTATTTATAGCTGGTTATTATTATTCACCGATAAAAAAAACATCATCAGATGATAATCAGGTTAGTAGCCGTATTTTAGGAGCGGTTGATTACAAAGAAGGCGAACCCAGTCAAGCAGAACTAAGAATAAGAAAAAGTTATTCCGGTAGAGTAAAAGAAGTAAAAGAAAATTACATAATTTTTGAAGCTAAATATATCCGCGATAATAATATCGTTCTCTCCACTTTAAAAGCCAATTTAAATACTGACACCTCTTTTTATAAAAAAAACATGGCTATAATTTATAAATACGGACACCAAGGAGAAAGTGAAGCTCTAAACTCCATAGAAAGAAAAGACCTAAAAAAAGGCGATCGGGTATTGGTTTATGCTAAAGAAAATATAAAATACAAAGAAGAGTTTATGGCTTCACGCATTGAAAAAATTAATTAATTATTAAAAAAGAATAGAAAGGAAATATATGTCTTATATCATATGGATAATCTTAGGTCTTCTTTTCATCGCTATCTTCTGGCTGATTGCTGTTTATAATTCTCTGATCAGCAAAAAAAATCAGGTTAATGAAGCCTGGTCAGATATTGATGTTCAGCTCAAGAGGCGCTATAACCTGATTCCAAATTTAGTGAAAACTGTTAAAGGTTACGCCGCGCATGAAAAGGGAGTTTTTGAAAAAGTAACCCAAGCCCGTTCACAAGCCATGCAAGCGGAAGGACCAAAGCAGCAGGGACAAGCCGAGAACATGCTTAAAGGGGCTTTGAAAAGTCTTTTTGCCGTGGCTGAAAACTATCCGGACCTCAAAGCTTCAAATAACTTTGCTAAGCTTCAAGATGAATTGACCGACACCGAAAATAAAATCCAAGCCTCCCGCCGGTTTTACAACGGTAATGTCCGTGACTTTAACACTAAAATTCAAGTTTTTCCCACTAATATTTTTGCTAAAAAACTTGGTTTTAACAAAAGAGAATTTTTTGAAATTGCCGAAGATAAAGCCAGAGAAAATCCCAAGGTTAGCTTTTAATAAACCAAGTACTTAGAACTTAGAACTAAAAACTTATGTTGTTTCGTTTTAGAAAATTTCCTGTTTATAAAGACGCCCGCCGTTTTAGAAAAGCTGTATATCTCTTAGCAAATAAGTTTCCCAAAGAAGAAATATACAATTTGACTTCTCAAATTAAAAGAGCCGCTAATTCTATTCTCTTAAATATCGCCGAGGGCTCAAACAGAATGTCAGATAAAGATTTTGGCCGTTTTTTAATAAATTCATCCAGTTCACTAGAAGAAGTGATCGCCTGTTTAGATATAGCTTTAGATGAAAAATATATTTCAAAAAATGAACACCAAGATTACATTTTATTAGCTGAAGAGCTAGGCAAGCAATTAATTGGATTTACTAAAAAATTACGTAATAATTAATTGTTATTAGTTCGAAGTTATCAGTTCTAAGTCAATATAATGACTACTTACGACATTATTAAAAGTAATAAAAGAAGAAGCTTTTTTTTAATAGCTGTTTTTGTTATTTTAGTTTTAGCGGTCGGCTATTTTGCCGGTTATTATATGGGTATCGGCTATACTGGTCTTTCCTTAGCTTTTGGTTTGGCTGTTTTTATGACCCTGCTTAGCTTTTTTCGGGGAGACTCAATCGCTCTCTGGACAGCTGGCGCCAAACCGATTGGAAAAAAAGATAATCCTTATGTTTATCGTCTGGTAGAAAACTTATGCATTACAGCCGGCCTGCCCCGGCCAGATATTTATATTATTGATGATCAGGCTCTGAACGCTTTTGCTACCGGCCGCGATCCTGACCACGCTTCTTTAGCTCTAACTTCGGGATTGGTTGATAAATTAGAAAATGAAGAATTAGAGGGGGTTATTGCTCATGAACTATCCCATATTAAAAATTATGATATTCGTTTAATGACCATAGTAATTGTTTTAGTGGGGACGATTATGCTTATTGGCCACTGGTTTATCCGCTTTCGAATTATTGGCGGGCGAAGGAATCGGAGTAGTGGTGGCGGCCGCCTAGGTGGTATTTTAATGATTGTCAGTTTAGTTTTTTTAATTCTTTCTCCCATTTTTGCCAAATTAATTCAGTTTGCTATTTCTAGAAAAAGGGAATATCTGGCTGATGCTTCCGGCTCTCTGATTACTCGCTATCCGGAAGGCTTAGCTAATGCTTTAGAAAAAATATCCCAATATAATAAGCCTATGAAAAAAGCTACTAGTGCTACCGCTCATCTTTTTATCTCTAACCCTTTTGGAGCCAAAGCTAAAAAAGGTTTTAAAAAGTTTTTCTCCACTCATCCGCCAGTTGAAAAAAGAATTAAAGCCTTAAGAAATATGTAAAATTAAATACTTCATTTTTTGACACGCCTCCGCGGCAAAGCCCCAATGCTTGGCCTTGGGAAAGGATAGCGGAGCCTAAATTATAAGTAAACTAATAATATGATAGGCTTCGGCGTGCAGGACTCAGCGCAGCCAAATCTTTATTAATGGTCAAGCTCCGAGGCCCCGCCTGCCAAAGTCTTGTGCGGCGGACCGGGAGGGCATCGGAGTATTTCTTTTTTCTTGACAGTAAGCAATCTATTAGTTATACTATAGTTTGCTAATTTATTTTTAAATCAATTTTAAATATGGATATCCCTATTCTACATAAATTAACTAAACATCTAAAAAAATCTCTAAAAACAGGGGCTAGTTTGGCCTGGCAAATGCGCCATAAACAAATAAATTTAGAACATTTGCTTTATGGCCTAGCTTCTAGTCGCGGCAGTATTTCTTATGATATTTTAAAAAAGATAAATCTAAAACCGGAAAATATAAAAGATCATATAGATAATACCATTAACCCTATTTCTGAAAAAGCATTAAAAAACGAGGATCTAAAATTTTCATCCCCGGCCAAAAAAGTATTGGAAAAAGCAGTCTTGCTGGCTAATAAATATAATCATAAATATGTCGGTACTGAACATCTCCTGATTTCTTTAATTGAATTAAACAATAAAAAAATAGAGGAGATTTTAATAAAAAATAGTATTAGTAAAAAAGAAATTAAAAAAAGAATTTCCTCTATATTAAAAAGTACTTCTAAATTTCCTGATTTAACCGGGTTTTTTGAAGAAAGTGAAGAAAAAGAAAAAGTGCCAGCCGCTCCCAAACCCAGTAAAACACCGGCTTTAGACTTTTTTGCCACTAATTTAACTGATGAAAAACTCCAGAAAAATATTGATCCGGTTATTGGCCGAGAAAAAGAAATAGAAAGGCTAATTCATATTTTATCGCGTCGTACAAAAAATAACCCCATTTTAATCGGCGATCCCGGAGTCGGTAAAACTGCTATTATAGAAGGTTTAGCTAAAAAAATAATTAAAGACGAAGTACCAGAAATACTCAAAGACAAAAAAATTCTCTCACTTGATTTAAGCCTAGTTATTGCCGGCACTGTTTATCGCGGTGAATTTGAAAGTCGCGTAAGACAACTGATTGAGGAAATAAAGTCAGATAAGCGTAATATACTTTTTATTGATGAAATACATAATATTATGGGCACTGGCAGTGCTTCTGGTTCAATGGATGCGGCTAATATTTTAAAACCGGCCTTAGCCAAGGGCCAAATCCGTACTATTGGCGCTACCACTATGGAGGAATACAAAAAAAATATCGAGTCTGATCCGGCTTTAGAGAGAAGATTTCAGTCTATTATTGTTCGTCAGTCTACACCAGAAGAAACTATTAAAATCCTTGAGGGCATTAAGGATAATTTTGAAAAATATCACCGTGTCACTATTACACCAAAAGCTATTCAGGCCGCGGTAAAACTCTCCAGCCGTTATATTCAAGATAAATTTCTGCCTGATAAAGCTATTGATTTGATTGATGAAGCCGCTTCTAAAATTAAAGTTAGTGTCAAACCCTCGCCTTTGCAAAAAAAGATAAGAAAAAAAGAGAAAGACTTAAAAAAGCTTATTCAAGAAAAGGCAAAAGCCGTCCAGATGGAAAACTTTAAGAAAGCTATTTATAAAAAAGAGGAGGAAAAAAATCTAAGAGCCAGCATTCATAAACTAATGGAAGAATTAGCCCAAAAAAATAAAAAGATGGTTGGCGAGATTAAAGAAAAAGACATAGCTGAAATAATTTCAAAAATAACCGGCGTGCCTTTATCTGAGTTAGTAAAATCTGAAAAAGAAAGACTAATCAATATGGAAAAAAAGATAGAGAAATTTATAGTCGGTCAGGACGAAGCTGTGAACAAAGTTTCTGATTTTATCCGTCGCTCCCGAGTCGGTCTTTCACACCCAAGGCGTCCCTTAGGTTCATTTATTTTTCTGGGTCCTTCTGGAGTCGGCAAAACAGAGCTAGCAAAGGTTTTAACCAGTATTGTATTTGAAGACGAAGAGGCTTTAATTCGCATTGATATGTCTGAATTTTCGGAAAAATTTAATACCTCAAAATTAATCGGAGCTCCGGCCGGCTATGTTGGCTACAAAGAATCGACTAAATTAACCGATCAGGTCAAAAGAAAGCCTTATTCCGTGGTACTTTTCGACGAAATAGAAAAAGCTCATCCGGACGTCTTTAATTTACTACTGCAGATTATGGAAGACGGCCATCTTACTGATAGTGTCGGCAAAAAAATTAACTTTAAAAATACCATTATTATAATGACCTCCAATATTGGCTTAGAAAACCTTAACCAGTTGGCTGATGTCGGATTTGAGTCTGATAAAAAAGATAAAGAAAAAGCCGAAAAAAATTACGAAAAAACTAAGGAGAATATTCTTAAAGATTTAAAAAAAGAATTTCGGCCAGAATTTTTAAACCGCGTCGATAAAATTATTGTTTTTAAGCCTCTGGATAAAAAAGCCGTGGAGAAAATTGTTAATCTGCAAATCCAGGAACTGGAAGAAAGATTAAAAGATAAAGGTATTACCTTAGACTTAAGTAGCCGAGCCAAAAAAGCTATGGCCAAAGAAGCTTTTTCTCCCGATGAAGGAGCCAGAGCCGTTAGAAAACTAATCCAGGAAAAAGTAGAAAATCCCTTGGCTCAAAAAATACTTGAAGGCCAAGTTGACATTTCTGATAAAGTAGCCGTAAAATTAAAAAAAGGTGAAATTAAATTAGAAAAAAAATAATTTTGGTGGCTTAGAGTAGAATTTTTAGCCTTAATTAATCATTAAGGCCAGACTTTTTTATGAAAAATAAATTAAGAAAAGCGGCCATATTTTTACTTGACCTTTTATTTCCGGTCACTTGTCTGGGTTGCGGAAAGGAAGGCCAATGGCTTTGTCAAACTTGTCTAAATCAAATAAAATTTAATAAAAAACAAGTTTGTCCAGTTTGCCGAAAACCTTCAAACCAAGGTCAAGTTTGTTTTATATGTCAAAAAAATATTAAACTAAAATCATTAGTAGTAATTTGTGATTATCAGGATCAAATAATAGAAAAGGCCATACATTCTTTAAAATATAAATACGCCCGAGACTTAAAAAAATTTTTTAACCTTATAATTAACTTCCACTTACAAAACAATGATTATAATTTTCTCAAAAATTCAGTTATTATTCCTATTCCTTTGCATAAAAAAAGAGAAAAGTGGCGAGGCTTTAATCAAGCCTTAATTATTGCCAAGGAACTTTCAAAAATTACTAATATATATTTATCCGAAAATTCCTTAAAAAGAACTAAAAATACAAAATCACAGATTAAGCTAAAAGCTAAACAAAGACAAAAAAACCTGGAAAATGCCTTTAAAGTAAGCCAAAAACTTGAAATTTTAGGTAAAACTGCTATTCTTATAGATGATGTTTACACTACCGGCGCTACTATGAATGAAGCCGCTAAAGCCTTAAAAAAAGCTGGAGCTAAAGATGTAAAAGGCTTGGTTATTGCTCGTAATAAAATATAAATCAGGGAGAGATGTACCAAATTGGTCCCGTCATCCCGCTATATAACGGGACAAGTTCGACGGAATAAATAAGGCCGCGGTTTAGTCTCCCGGCGGGACATCTCACGGTGTGAGACTAAACTTAAACTTTATTATGTTCTATGTTTATGTTTTAAAAATTAATAATAATGATCTTTATATTGACTAAACGAAACATATGTATCTAAAAAAGAGGCCACAAAGAGAAAATATCATTTAAAAACCGGTCAACAAAAAGAACTTTTAAAAAATAGATTGAGTAATTCCCTCAATTAAATATTAGAAATACCAATAGATTAAACTTTATGGAGAGGTGCGCCGAATTGGTAAGGCAGCAGTTTGCTAAACTGTAACGGTTTCAAAAGCCGTTTGTGGGTTCAAGTCCCACCCTCTCCGCCACAAACCAGAAAAGAATTTTTCGGTTCGTGGCAGACCAGAACCGAAACAAAGTTTTATGATTCTGGTCGCCAAAAAAAATATGTTATATTACGTTTATTATCTAAAAAGTATAAAATATCCTAAGCAAAGATATGTAGGTTATTCAACTAACCTAAACAAAAGATTTAAAGAACATAATCAAGGATTAAGTTTATCTACAAAGCCTTACCGGCCATGAGAGTTGATTTTTTATGAGGTTTTTAAAAATAAAGCTGATGCAAAAAGACAAGAAAAATACCTAAAAACAAGCAAGGGAAGAAAAGCCTTAAAATTGATGTTAAGAAATACTTTAAAATAAAGAGAGACGCACGATAAAAATAACCCGGTGGGATGGCAGAGTGGTCGAATGCACTGGTTTTGAAAACCAGAGTCTCTTAACGGGGACCGCAGGTTCGAATCCTGCTCCCACCGCCACGAACCAGAAAAGAATTTTTCGGTTCGTGGCAGACCAGAACCGAAACAAAGTTTTATGATTCTGGTCGCCAAAAAAAATATCTTATATTACGTTTATTATCTAAAAAGTATAAAATATCCTAAGCAAAGATATGTAGGTTATTCAACTAACCTAAACAAAAGATTTAAAGAACATAAGGATTAAGTTTGTCTACAAAACCTTACCGGCCATGAGAGTTGAATAAATTTAATAAGTTATATAATATCATTGATATTATGGACGATTTATCTAAAAAATTAGGTAAAAATTTAAAGGAAATTCGGACTAAAAAGGGAACATCTCAAGGGAATATTTCTCGTGCTTTAAATATGGACAGAGGGTATATCAGTAGTAGCCTTGAAAGCGGGCTAAGAAACCCCACTTTTTATTAACTATCAAAAAATTGACCAAAGCATTAGGTGTTTTACCTGATGAATTATTAAAATAAATTAATCCACAGGGTTAATTAAAATTTACTATGATTAAGAGAAAGGAAAATAATATAAACAGTCTTCACGAAGAAGCCATTAACTTAGAAAAGAGGGCAAAAACTTTAAAGAATAAAGGCCTTGCTGACACCTTACAGGAAGGCGCTGATTTGGAAGTGATTAGGGAAGGTCAAGAGAAAAAGGTTTCAGAAGATTTAACTGATACAGAAAAGAAAATTGAAAAAGAGACAGGTAAGGCTTACTATTTCAGTCCTGAACAAGAATTTAATACGAATGAATATATTAGTTTTTTGAAGGAGCGGGATTTGAAAATAGAAAAACAGGCTAAACAAAATTTGAAAGATATGAAATTTACAAGCCACGAAAAATTTGTTGAAGCACTTGAAGACGAGAAATATAAGCTGAAACATTTTTCAGTAATGTTTGTTAGTGCCCCGCATATTTCAGAAGGTGTTAGCGGAACATTCCCAGGCGAACCAACTCCTTTAATGTATGCAACTTCTGTTTTGGACAGATATGTCAGAACTGATACTTTCCCAGCAGAGAAAAGTCCTGAAATTTTATCAATGCAAAATCCCGCTGAGTATAGTGATGAATTTGTTAAAAATTTTGTTGAAGAAATAAAAGACAAAAAACCAAGAGCGGTTGGGATAAGCAACACTTCCGAAGGTCATTATTTTGCTATTGAGCTGGCTAAAATTGTTAAGCAATACTCCCCAGACACATTGGTTATTTTGGGCGGTTCTCATGAAGATGGGACAAATCACGAAGCGTATTTTAACCCAAGTATTAGAGAAAAACTTGGTTTAACAGATGAACAAAAAAAGACACTTGAAAAACAATCAACTTTAAGCAAGGAGCAGGAAAAAGAGTTAATTGATATTTTAGTTGCTGGCGACGGGCAATATGCCCTGACAGAAATTTTTAAGTTTATTGCTAATAATACAGATAAAAAAAATCAGGAAATAATTGACGAAATAATAAAAAATAAAGATATTTTTCAAAATGTGGAAGGGTCTGGCAATATCTTTGTCAAAGATAAGAAAGACAAAGTTAATTCAATTTCTTTGTCAGGCAACCCAGTTGACTGGAATAAATTGCCTTTTATGTTTAGAGGTAGATTGACCACAGAAAATAAGTTTCCTGTTTTTGGTGATAAAAAAACAGCTCAAGTTATGACCCAAATAATGTGTAAATACGCTTGCAGTTTTTGTATGGAGTCACTCTTGTCAAATAAAGATAAACAACCATCACTTTACAAATTATGTAAAGACAGACCAACTCCAGAGCGAGCATTAAAAGAAATTGAAATTCTAATTAAAGATTATGGATACGAAGCAGTATTTTTTGATGACTCGACTTTTACTCAAAAACCAAAAAGAACAGAAAAATTATTGGATGGGATAATTGATTTACAAAAAGAAGAAGCTTCTTTTGAATGGGGCTGTCAAACAACTTTTATTGATATTCCAAATAAAGAATTTATTGATAAGATGAAAGAATCGGGTTGTTCCTATATTTATTTTGGCTTTGAACAATTAGAAGAAGCTATATCTAAAGGTGGTAAAAAAATTAAATTAGAAAAAGTTGAAAATGTATTGGATTGGTGCAAAGAGGCTGGCATAAAAGTAGGGGTTTCTCTTCAGTTCGGATTAGAAGGTATAGGAAGCTATCAGCAGACTATTGATTATATTTCAGAGTTAAAATCTCAAGGTTTAATATCTAAAAATTCTGTTGGTATAAATATAAATACTGCCTATCCAGGAACACAAGAGTGGTTGGAGTTGTCCAAAAAGGGAGTGCTTCCAGATTTTAGCCAAAAACTTAAAAGACATCCTCGTTTTGAGTCGGCTCATCATCTGTCTAATTTAAATATCCCGAAAGTAAATGAGATATATGCTTATGCTCGTAAAAAATTAGGTAAGGGCTTGATAGGAGTAGAATTTGACAGCCAAGAAATTCAACAACATCTTGAAAAATATAGGCAGGAATTTGAAGAAGATTTTTATTTTAATTGGGATTATTATCAAGAATATCTTGATGGAGAAAGAGAAGCGCTACACTTAAACCACGCTTCTATTACCAACAGACCAAAAGAAATTGAAAAGATGTTAGCAGAGGCAAAAGATGTGTCTGAAAATCAAAAAGAACAATTATTTGAACAAGCGAGAGAAAAAGCAGCTGAATTGGTGGGGGTTAAACCAGAAGCAGTTGTTTTTGGCAGAAATACAACCGAGGCAATGAAATTAGTTTCTTGGTTGGTAGGACTTAAAAAAGGCGATAAAGTTCTATTATCAAACGCTGAAAACAAATCAATTGTTAGGTTGTTTGAAGCTAACATTGACCACGGCAACCCTGAAGGTAAAGACCCTTGGTCAGCTTACCCAACCTTTTACAAGAAGAGGGGTAAAAAATACGGTAAAATAGTTGATGAGTTAACAGGAATTAAGACAGATATAATTGATGTTGTTAATAAAGATTTAAAAACAATCTATAAAAATATAGAAAACGGTTTAACTCCAGATACAAAATGTTTTGTTATTAGTCAGGTTATTCGTGATACAGGTATTGAATTGCCAGTAAAAGATATTATTGAATTTGTGAGAAAGAAAAAACAAGAACTTAATCCTAAAGACCCAGATATTTTTGTAATGATTGATGGGGCACAGGCATTAGGCAATGTTTCAGAAGTAAAGTTTGATGACATAGGTTGCGACGCATATTTTGGCACTCCTCATAAAACAATGGCCAGCACCCCATTAGGATTAGGATATTTTAATCCTGATAGCCCTAAAGTTAAAAAGAATTTGTTCAAATTAAATAAATTACACTGGCAGGATGAGCAGGTTATTTTGAAGTACATGTTTGATGATAAACTAGAGATACATCCGAATACAGATATTGAAGATGAGATTGATTGTGTTGACGCTTTTGGCTTTAATAATGCTATCCAGACTTTAGAGGAGAAAGGCTACGAAAATGGAAATTTTGAAAAGGTAACACAAGAACGCCAAGAACTTAAAGATTATTTTAGAGATAAAATTCATCAAATTGCTGAACAGGAAGGTTTAACTTTGTACGAAGTTGAAGGAGGAACATCATTTATTTATTCTTTTAGTGTTTCAGGAGTTGATAATAAAGAGTTTGCACAAAAGTTAGCTGATAAAGGCATTTACCTGTCTTATATAGACCGAACAAAAATTCAGAAAAAAGATTTGCAATGGCACGGAAACGGGGTAATCAGAGCTTCATTTAGTATTGATAACAAAAAAGAAGAAATTGATAATTATTTGCCTAAAATTCAAGAGGCATTACAAGAAGTTGTCCAGACTGAGTTTACGACTTTTGAAGAAAAGGCAGAGCAAGAAGTATTATTCAAAAAACCAGAAAATGTTTATGCTATGTTTGAATGGTTGAAAGAGAAGACCAAATCGCCAATTGTCAAAATTGCCACAACCGCTGCAATGATATTGACTATTTTAATTAGTTCAGAGTTATTAAAACAAAAAGAAGGTAAAGAAATAATAGCTGATAAAAGCTTCCTTAAATCAAAAACCGAACAATTTGAAAAATATCAAAAAATATATCATCACTATAGAGGGCTATTTGAACGAGACGGTTTTCAGCATCAGGTTGTTCAGCAAATGGGAATGTCGGAGTTAGAGATGGATAAATATAAATTACTTGTTAATTTAACTGACGAAGATGAATTAAATAAATTATTAAAGGACGACATTGATATTCAATTAGCTTCAAGTTTTGGATACAACGAAGTAGAAAAAGACCAAATGGAAAAAGTATATCAGCAGACAAAAAATAAAAAGTTAGAAAAGTTAATTCAGTTGATCTAGGAAAAAATAAAGTCGTTTCCGCATCCCGCTCAAGCAGGATTACAAATCAAGAAATGGTCAAGAAAGAAGAAAGAAAATTTAATCAAAGGTAAAAAAACTTAATACCTTTTTAAAACACAATTATTTATCGAGGGTAACCCCGAGTGGCTTAAATAATACAAACAAACAGCGGTTTTAACGGATTCGTCGTTGTTTTTTTATTTTATTAAGGTAATTTTTTTTATCTTTATAGTTTAATCTACTTTTTAAATTCGCTAGCCGTTCACGCTTTTCGTCTAGACTACCCTCTTTTAAGAGATATTTTGCGTATTTTGCGAATATTCACTTCAACTTCTCCGAGCCATTTCTTTGTTTTTAAACCCCAATCTACGTACCTCAAAACACTAACTTGAAAAATCCCCTAAAAAAACCTATAATTAGAGTATAATTTAAATAATAAACGGAGGAAAAAATATATGGCTGAAGAAAAAAAAGAAATCCCTGATCGGGGTAAAACCTTACTTTCATGGGATTTTTCAGAATATGACATACCTAATCGGGGAAAATTATGGTATGTTTCTACTTTATTAATATCGGCGGCTATTTTAGTGTGGTCAATCTTTACCGGTAATTATCTCTTTACCCTGGTTATTATTCTGGTGGGTATTATTTTTGTTTTCCAAAACCGTAAAAAACCAAAAATTCTTGAGTGCCGCATTAAAGAAGATGGTATAGAAACTGGCACTAGCTTCTATGACTACAATGATATTAAAAAATTCTGGATTGTTTACCGCCCTCCTGAAACAAAAGTGCTTTATATCGATTTTAAAAGCTCACTTAAACCAACCCTGCCTATTTCTCTGGAAAAACAAAACCCACTTGAAGTCAGAAAAGTGTTAAAAAAATATATTGAAGAAGATTTAGAAAAGGAAGAAGAGCCAGCTTCAGATCAAATTAGCCGTTCACTTAAGATTTAGATTAATTATAAGATATCTTTACTTTTGCCCTCGTCGTTCAACGGATAGGACGTAGGATTGCGGATCCTAAAATAGAGGTTCAATTCCTCTCGAGGGCATGGGTAAGGATAATTTTTTATTTTTAAAATTAATTATGCTATCATATAAACATGGATAATTTTTATAAAGAGCCAAAAATATTTTCTGAAAATCAACAAGGTTTTAAAACTGGTTTTATTGCCGCCATTGTTATAATTATTTCTTTATTAATAATTTTCGCTGGTTTAACTAAAGCTGCTATTATAGATAATTTTCTTAATATACCTTTATTAGAACCAAATTCATCTAGTATCGATACCAGAAAATCTGACTCTTTAAATACTAATACAAGGGGTTATCCAGTTATAACTTCTTATAGTATTGAAGATATTGGCTCTCCTGTAGAAAAACCAGTAATTTATCTTTACCCAGAAAAAGAAACTCAAATAGAAATAAATATAGATTTCCCCGGAAAAATATTCGCATCAAATCCCGAATATCAAAATGGCTGGCATGTGATAGCAAAACCTAGTGGGGAAATATTAAATCTAATAAATAATAAAAAATACAACTATCTTTTCTGGGAAGGACAATACCAGAACAAGATCGCCTACGATCTTTCACAAGGCTTTATTGTAAAAGGAAAAAATACAAAATTATTCTTCCAAAAAAGTTTAAAAGATATGGGCCTTATTGACCAAGAAATAAAAGAATTTATCGAATATTGGCTACCACGTATGCAAAACAATAAATTTAACCTTATTCATTTTGCTACGGCAGAAGAATATCATAATCGAGTTAAATTAAATATTTTACCAAAACCGGATTCAGTACAAAGAATTATTATGGTTTACAAAGCCTTAGAAGACCCAATAAAAATTACACCTCAATTAATAAAAAACTTCGAAAGAATAGGATTTACTGTAATCGAATGGGGTGGCATCGAATTATAAAGTAACTCTTAAAAATACTGTTGATAATTTTAGTATTTTTATTGAATAGATCTATGATCAAAGCTAATTCTGATTTTACAGAAATTCCTACTGTCGGACCAACCACAGCCCGACGGCTAAAAAGTCTTGGCTTAAATAAAGTACAAGACCTTCTTTTTTATTTTCCTAATAGATACCAGGATTTTTCCGAAATAACCCCTATCAAAGACATTAAGCCGGAAGAAGTTTATACTATCAGAGGTACCTTACAACTTATAAAAAGCCGGCGCAGCTGGAAAAAGCGTCGTCTGACTATTACTGAAGCTATGGTTAAAGATAAGACTGCTTCTATTAAAATAATTTGGTTTAATCAGCCTTATCTAAAGAAAATACTTAATCCCGGAGATGAAATTATTCTTTCGGGTAAGGTTAAAATGCAGGAATTAACTTTGGAATTCTTAGCTCCTTCTTTTGAAAAAGTAAAAAAAGAACAAACCCACACCGGCCGTATAGTACCGGTTTATCCCTTAACTAGCGGACTTTCTCAAAGACAAATAAGATTTTTTATAAAAACTGCACTAACTTTGCGTAAAAAAATTAAAGAAACCCTGCCTGAAAGAATTACCAAAAAATACCAGCTAATGCCTTTGCCAGAAGCTATAAAACAAATTCATTTTCCTGATTCTTTTGAAAAGTTAGAAAAGGCTTCAAAGAGACTTAAATTTGGCGAGCTTTTTTATATTCAGATACAATCACTGCAAAATAAAAGATTTATTAAACAAACTCGTGCTCCGGTTATAAATTATAAAGATAAATATATTGATGATTTTAAAAATAACCTGCCTTTTAAACTAACCAAGGCTCAGGAAAAAGCAAGTCAGGAAATTATTAAAGATCTTAAAAAAGGTAACCCCATGAACAGGCTTTTAGAAGGAGACGTAGGCTCTGGAAAAACAGTAGTGGCCCTAATGGCTGCTTTTCTAGCCATTAAAAATGGCTTTCAAGTGGCTTTTATGGCTCCGACAGAAATACTGGCCCGGCAGCATTATTTAAAAATAAAAAATATATTAAAAACTTTTAACTTCTCTCTGGGGCTTTTAACCAGTAAACTGATAAAAATTAACGATGAGGAATTATCAAAAAAGAAAGCCAGTACTATAATAAAAAAAGGTGGCGTGAATATAGTTATTGGCACTCATTCTATAATCCAGGAAAAAATTAGTTTTCACAATTTAGCTTTTGTGGTGGTTGATGAACAGCACCGTTTCGGAGTTGAGCAAAGAAAAGCCCTAAGAGACAAATCCTCAAAAAAACATGATTTAGCGCCACATTTACTCTCAATGACCGCCACCCCCATTCCTCGCTCGCTGGCTCTAACTGTCTACGCTGACCTTGACCTTTCTATAATTGACCAAATGCCTCAGGGCCGTAAAAAAATAAAAACTGAAGTGATTGAACCGGAAAAAAGAAAAAAAACTTACAAGTTTATTAAAGAAGAAATTAAAAATGGAAACCAGGTTTTTGTAGTCTGTCCTTTAATCGAACCTTCGGATAAACTAGGTGTAAAATCTGTTAAAGAGGAATATGAGAAAATAGCTAAAGATATTTTTCCAGATTTTAAAGTGGCCAGGCTCCACGGTAAAATGAAAACCCAAGAAAAAGAAAAAATTATGGATCAAATGAAAAATAAAGCCATAGATATCCTAGTTTCCACCTCAGTTATTGAAGTCGGCATAGATATTCCTGACGCCACGGTCATGATGATTGAAGGAGCTGAAAGATTTGGTTTGGCTCAACTGCATCAGTTTCGGGGGCGAGTGGGGCGCAGTGAAAAACAATCTTTTTGCTTTGTTTTTACAGAAAGTGAATCACCCAAAAATCTAAAAAGACTGGAGGCTTTAGAAAAATCTCAAGATGGTTTTAAATTAGCTGAATATGACTTAAAAATGCGCGGTCCCGGTGTGTTAACCGGTGCCCAACAATCTGGTTTGCCCGATTTCAAAATGGCCACTTTGGCAGACGTAGATATTATTAAAATGGCACGTGAAGCAGCCCAAGATTTAACTAAAAAAGATCCGGCCTTGAAAAAATATTATAAAATTAAGCAAAAGGCCGAGAATTTATATAAAGACACACATTGGGAATAAGCCAAGCTCTTGACAAATATTAAAATTTTAGATAGTATTTATTATTATAGGCACTTTAAGTACACACGAGGGAGCGCTTCCGCTCATAAATAACTAAAGTCTTAAACAGGTAAAGATTGATCCTCTCGCCTGTTTAAAAGACTATTTATAAAAAAAGTGCTCCCTCTTTAATTTTTTCAATTAATTAATTATTTCTTGGTCTAGTTGACTTAAAAACAAAAAAAGGAGGTGAATTAATTGAAATATAAAACCATAAATTAGCTAAGTTTGTCTGTTTAAAGAGAGGATCAAAGATGTGTGTCTACACAAATAATCTCTGTTCTTTACTGGGAGTTAACAACGCCAGTCAGATTATACATCGCAACGGAGAAAAAACATTATTAGAAGAAATCCGGAAATTTTCAAAAAAGGAAGGATTCAAAAAACATCTTGAAAGAAACAGCAGTGGCTTAATCAACTGGGCCCGGCAATGGGCTGAGCATGAAAATCACTCCAAGTTAAGAAATGAGGTTATTAAAATAATTGGGGATGTTAATCCCGAAATTAAAAAACATCTACAGACAAACTAGTACTTTCACCAGGGTGGTTCAGCCGAACCACCCTTCTTTTTTTATAGATTAAAAAAAATCTTATTTAAAAAAAAGATCTTTTTATATTATTTGGCTTAATTAATTTTTAAAGCAATGAATCAATAATATCTTTGAGTTCCTCCTCTTCAATTAACTCAGTTATTTCATAATTATTTACAAAGAAATGAGGCGTGCCCTGAACACCTAAACTTGTTCCTTCCTCTATATCTTTCTGAATTAAAGCTAGGGTTTCATTATTATTAACACATTGAATAAATTCATCAGTGTCCAAATCTAAGCCAGAAGCTAAGGGTACATATAAGTCATCAGTTAGTTTTTTTTGGTTTTGAAAAAGTAGATCGTGCATCTGCCAAAATTTATCCTGCTTCTGAGCGCAACGGGCCGCCTTAGCCGCGTTTAAAGATTGATCATGAATTTGATGAAGCGGAAAATCCTTCCAGACAATAGCTATCTCTCCTTCATATTCATCATTTAAATTACGAAAAATATCGGCCAACTCTCTGCAATAAGGACACTGAAAATCCCCATATTGAATTATTACCACTTCATTACTTTTTTCCCTATAATGGGGTTTTCTGATTTAATTTTCGGAAAACTTGAACCAGTTTTATCATTAAAAAAGACAAAACCGAATAAGCAAATAGAATAACTATTAATACAGCTAATACTATTAAAGCATTTAGGCCTAGCTTTTTTTTATCCATTTATTATTTCAGTCTTATTTTATAAACTCGTCCTGTATTTTTATCGGTAAAATAAATATATTCTTCATTATTGGAAAGATAAACATTCTGGGCCGTATAGTTACCAAATCCGGAAGAATTTACCGGTCTAGCTAATAATTCTTTTGAACCTGTTTCCAGATTAATTTTATAAAAATCATCAGGTACATTATTAGCTAATTCCGGATAAATGTCACTGCCACTGGGCAGAAATTCAGGTACGGCGCAGTAAATATAATTATTATCGCCAAAAACACATTTATCAGGCCAGGTCTGTATGTTTAAATCAACTTGACTGGCTCCTATATTTTCCATAGTGCCGTCCATTATATGAAGACTGGGGTTATAATTTGATTCTTTGTCAAAAACACTGTATAAAATAGTATTGCCTGTCGGTGACCATTTTGATTTAAAACCCCTTCCGGATACATCAACAGAGGGGAAATTTTCATTATTAGCCCCTAAAAAAATTATTTCCTGCTCTTCAGTACTGGTTGATTTGTTATAAGTAGCAATAACCTGATTATTAGGAGCCCAATTTACAGTTACTTGATTAGCATATTGCCCCAAGTCTTCCACCAATCTGGCTGAAGTGCCTTCAGGGTCAGAAACAGCTAAATAATTATCTCCTTCCTGCTCGCCCTGATACTTATAAGCTAATTTACCTGATGACGGAGAAAAAGAAAATTCATATGTTTCTTTAGGTAAACTGTACTGCTTTTTTAGGTTAAAATCGTAAGTTATTTTGGATCGGTCAGGAAAAGTAATAACAGCTTTATCACGTGAAGGAGACCAGTAAATATCTTCGGCTCCGGGATATTTATCGTCAGTTAATTTTGTTTTAGTGGTGCCATCCGGCGAAGTTTTAATAAATTCTCCAGTTAATTCATCATAATAAATCAAATCCTTTTTATTGGTATCTATTACAGCTGACTTGGTTAAGTCTTCGGTAATCTTACTAACCTCGGTAATCCCGCCGGAAGCTACCTGGGAGGGCGGTTCGGGCTGAGCTGTACCATTAATATTAGGCAAAGCTTCGTTAACATTTAAATTATCATTAATATTGCCTGTGGGGCGATTAACCGCGTTAATATTAGGTAAAATGCCGTTGACATTATAATTATCATTATCATTAGTATCTATTATTGGCGAAAATAAGATACGGTAAATTAAATAGCCAAAAAAAACGGCTACGGCTATAAAGCCGATAATGAGTAAAATTCTTTTTAATTTTGGGTTCATATAATCTATTTATAAATTAATTAAATTATTTATTAATAGTTAAAATACAGATAAGTTTGGAGCTAAAATTTTATAATTAATAGTAGAGTTTATTAGCTGTATTTAGATATAAAAAAATATTTCTCTAATAATTTGACGATATAATCAAGTAAATTTTAATGAAGATAAGTTTGAGCACAACAAATATGATCAGCTGGACAAAAACATTCATTATTATCAATACAAGCAAGATCCTCGCCGCCACCTTGGTATTTCATATCATTAAATTCCGGGCTATTATAGGTGTCACAGTCTACCTCAATTTCATTTTTACTATCACATTTCCCAGGATCCCGACAATCAATTTCTGTTTTTAAGGCTTTCATACAACAAATAGTGTCAGCTTCTACGTTAGCCCGGGAATCACTGCTACAAAAAATTTTGCTAGGAGCTATGAGATATCTTGGTTCATTATTATCAGAGTCCCAACATTGGGTACCGCCACGTTCACAATCTATTCTTATATCAGTAACTTCTTCACAGACTTTTTCAGTCAACTCATCTTGTAAAAGATTAACTTCAAATATTCCATTACTACTAGTACCACGTATTTTTGCAAAACGGCAGTCCATATTCCCAAAACCCTTATTAATTCTACGGCAGCTTGATTTTATTTCTGGATTTTTAGCAATAACAGCATCCACTTCTTGGCATTTTTCATCATCAGCTTCATCGCATAAATCCTTGGGGTCAAAACAATTTAAAGGACAATCCTTTTTAGAAGTAACGTCATTGGCGCAAATTTTTGGTTCTCCGGATTTAGTTTCTACAGTCGGATCACATTCACTACCACAACAATATGATTCACCATAAGCTGCTTTATCCTGGGCACTTTTAGGAATATCATATCTTGTACCACAAGCAAAATATGGGTAACTATCTATTGATTCTTTATCCGGGAAATCTTTGCAATAAAAAGTATCTAAAACATTTTTTGATATATTAGACAAGGGCAAAAGTTTAAAGCGGACCAAGGCTGGGTTAATAGTATTAAGTAAAACAAAAGCCCCTAAGGTTAAAACCAGACCCATTAAAGCGCCGTTTAAAGTGGCTTTGGCTTTTTCTATTTTGGTGGCATTGCCGCTGGCAGTAATCCACTGGAAACCAGCAAAGACAATCATGACAGCGGCAAAGATACCGGCCGCTCGAGCAAACCATTGGTAAAACTGTATAATATAATCGCCAAAGTTATTGACACAATAATCACAGGTAGAGGTATTACAATCGGGATCACATTTTTTGGTTAAGCCGGGAATTTGTAAATTTACTTTAATCTGTTTTTCACCCACTTCTGTATCACTTCCTTCTTCCTGAGCTAAAACTTGCCCTGAATAAAATAACAAAACGGAAAAAATTGATAGGATTAAGATTATTTTAGCTATTTTTTTCATCTTATTATTTAATTAGGAAAAATATTATTTTCATTTTTAACATATAAGTTAACATCCATACAGCAATGTCCATTAGGCACAATACTGCAATCAGTAGCACTGGCAGATGCACTTGATCCACAAGGATTTTCTCCACATAAAGCCGATAATGAGTAAAATTCTTTTTAATTTTGGGTTCATATTAATAATATTTACTTATATTTTAATTTTTCCACAATAAATTAGTGCGCATCCAACAATTTGAACTACAATTTTCAGTAGTGTTGTCGTAATAGGTACCTGACATACTATTATAACTTTCTCCATTGTCTAAAATATCACTATCACAATCTATCTGTATAATATCTTTTTCTTCCCAAACATCTCCCATACTCGAGTAAGGTTTTTCTTCTTGGCAAAATATATTTTCTTTAGGAAATAGAGCGCAACACCATTTATCAATATCTCCTACTCTTTCATCATTTGTACAATAATCCCTTGGCTCATCTTTATCCCAACAAGCTGTTTCTACTTCTCCAGAATATTCTCCTTTAAAACTACAATTTATTCTTTTCCAATTTCCTTCACAAGGATTTTCTACTATTTCAACATAAGCACAGGAGTCAAAGGAAAGACCGGGTCTATCCTTACTACATTTATAATCAGTTATTTTATTTTTTTCCAATATGTCGTCAATTTTATAACACTCATCTTTATTAGCTTCCTCACATAATTTTTGTGGGTCAAAACAATTTAAAGGACAATCTTCACCCACCATAGTTACATCATTAGCACAAATTTGTGGGTTACCCTCCTCATCAACATCACTACAGACACTACCACAACAATAAGATTCACCATAACCCACTTCATCCTGGACACTTTTAGGAATATCATAACTTGTACCACAAGCAAAATGTGGGTAATTATCTATTGATTCTTTATCCGGGAAATCTTTGCAATAAAAAGTATCTAAAACATTTTTTGATATATTAGACAAGGGCAAAAGTTTAAAGCGGACCAAGGCCGGGTTAATAGTATTAAGTAAAACAAAAGCCCCTAAGGTTAAAACCAGACCGATTAAAGCGCCGTTTAAAGTGGCTTTGGCTTTTTCTATTTTGGTGGCATTGCCGCTGGCAGTAATCCACTGGAAACCAGCAAAGACAATCATGACAGCGGCAAAGATACCGGCCGCTCGAGCAAACCATTGGTAAAACTGTATAATATATTCGCCAAAGTTATTGACACAGTAACTACCAGCAAATTTTCCGTTTTCATCACAGGGTTTAGTCAATTTTGGTATTTTCAAATTTACTGGTATTTCCTTTTCTCCGGTTTCATTACTACCCTCTTCTTGAGCTAAAGTATTATAAAAAGGAAAGAGTAAAAAAAGTAATACTGTTAAAACTAAAGTTAATTTAGTTAATATTTTTATATTTTTATTTATCATATTATAATTTAAAAATAGGACTTAAAAATTGCCTTTAAAGCCTCAAAAGTTTCTTTATCCAAAAAATTTGTAATCTCGCTAGGATTTTCATAAATATAATGTCCTAAAATAATCAGAAAAATAATTACTGCCAAACCAAGCCAAATATACCAGGTAGCCAGAAAAAAACTGACGATAGCCCCGAGAATTGGTATTATTATTCTTTGAATGAGTATTTTTAAAAACTTTTTAGCTGCTTTTTTAACTACTTTTTTGACTTTTTTCTTAACCTCCTCTTTGGCTATTTTTCTTACTCTTTCTAATTTTCTTCTTCTTTGTCTTTCCTCATCTTCTTCTTCCTCCTTTTTTGTATCTTCCTGATTAAAATCTAATCCATCTTTTTCAGAGGATGAATTTCTATATTCTTCTGGAGTTTCCCCATCATCCGCTTGGGTTTCAGGAATTTCACGTAAATTTTCTTGATTAATGTTTCTTTCATTAAAACGTTTTTCTTTTAACTCTCTTTCAATTTCCCTATCTTTATTTTCACTCTTTTTTTTCATGTCTAATTCTTTCATAACTTATATTTTATAGATCACTCTTTTCACCCCAGGAAGCAGCATTAATTTTCCATGTATTATCAATTTTTTTTAACTCTAAAACTAATTTCTGATAATAATTATCCAGAGTATCTGTTAGATCTTCTTCAGTTCTTTCAGTTAATAACTCTACTCTAGCGCTTTCGTCGGAAAAATTAGTTATTTTATTAGAAATTACTTTACTCACCATAGCTTTATAATCATCGTCTTCAGATCTAATTTTCTCTTGTTCTTCAATATAGCTATCTATATCTTTTTGGTAGCTAGAAGTCATCCATGATTTAAGGTTTTCTAAATTTTCAAAATCATTTTTGTTTGAATAACTGCCGAAACGTTCAGCAAAAGTATGGGCCATTCCTATTATTTCATTTTTTTCTTTACTTTTATCAATAGCCGAATTAGTATTATTATTCGCATTTGTATTAACCGAAAGATTTAGATTTTGATTCTGATTTAAATTTAAAGCAAAATTAGTATTTGCTTGATTAAGATTGTCGTCATTCACATTGCCATTACCCTCATACCAATAAAAAAATACAAAGGCCAGACCTCCTAAAATAATTATAACGGCTACCATAATGATAAATAGATAATTTTTTCATATATTTATATTTTAATTAACCTAAACCTTGGCTGTCTTTACTAACACTTTATACCTCTGATAGCTTACCGCCGAAAGCTATCAGAGGTATAAAGTGTTAGTAAAGACAGCCAAGGTTTAGGTTAATTAAAATATAAATATATGAAAAAATTATCTATTTATCATTATGGTAGCCGTTATAATTATTTTAGGAGGTCTGGCCTTTGTATTTTTTTATTGGTATGAGGGTAATGGCAATGTGAATGACGACAATCTTAATCAAGCAAATACTAATTTTGCTTTAAATTTAAATCAGAATCAAAATCTAAATCTTTCGGTTAATACAAATGCGAATAATAATACTAATTCGGCTATTGATAAAAGTAAAGAAAAAAATGAAATAATAGGAATGGCCCATACTTTTGCTGAACGTTTCGGCAGTTATTCAAACAAAAATGATTTTGAAAATTTAGAAAACCTTAAATCATGGATGACTTCTAGCTACCAAAAAGATATAGATAGCTATATTGAAGAACAAGAGAAAATTAGATCTGAAGACGATGATTATAAAGCTATGGTGAGTAAAGTAATTTCTAATAAAATAACTAATTTTTCCGACGAAAGCGCTAGAGTAGAGTTATTAACTGAAAGAACTGAAGAAGATCTAACAGATACTCTGGATAATTATTATCAGAAATTAGTTTTAGAGTTAAAAAAAATTGATAATACATGGAAAATTAATGCTGCTTCCTGGGGTGAAAAGAGTGATCTATAAAATATAAGTTATGAAAGAATTAGATGAAAAAAAAAGTGAAAATAAAGATAGGGAAATTGAAAGAGAGTTAAAAGAAAAACGTTTTAATGAAAGAAACATTAATCAAGAAAATTTACGTGAAATTCCTGAAACCCAAGCGGATGATGGGGAAACTCCAGAAGAATATAGAAATTCATCCTCTGAAAAAGATGGATTAGATTTTAATCAGGAAGATACAAAAAAGGAGGAAGAAGAAGATGAGGAAAGACAAAGAAGAAGAAAATTAGAAAGAGTAAGAAAAATAGCCAAAGAGGAGGTTAAGAGAAAAAGTCAAAAAAGTAGTTAAAAAAGCAGCTAAAAAGTTTTTAAAAATACTCATTCAAAGAATAATAATACCAATTCTCGGGGCTATCGTCAGTTTTTTTCTGGCTACCTGGTATATTTGGCTTGGTTTGGCAGTAATTATTTTTCTGATTATTTTAGGACATTATATTTATGAAAATCCTAGCGAGATTACAAATTTTTTGGATAAAGAAACTTTTGAGGCTTTAAAGGCAATTTTTAAGTCCTATTTATTAAATTATAATATGATAAATAAAAATATAAAAATATTAACTAAATTAACTTTAGTTTTAACAGTATTACTTTTTTTACTCTTTCCTTTTTATAATACTTTAGCTCAAGAAGAGGGTAGTAATGAAACCGGAGAAAAGGAAATACCAGTAAATTTGAAAATACCAAAATTGACTAAACCCTGTGATGAAAACGGAAAATTTGCTGGTAGTTACTGTGTCAATAACTTTGGCGAATATATTATACAGTTTTACCAATGGTTTGCTCGAGCGGCCGGTATCTTTGCCGCTGTCATGATTGTCTTTGCTGGTTTCCAGTGGATTACTGCCAGCGGCAATGCCACCAAAATAGAAAAAGCCAAAGCCACTTTAAACGGCGCTTTAATCGGTCTGGTTTTAACCTTAGGGGCTTTTGTTTTACTTAATACTATTAACCCGGCCTTGGTCCGCTTTAAACTTTTGCCCTTGTCTAATATATCAAAAAATGTTTTAGATACTTTTTATTGCAAAGATTTCCCGGATAAAGAATCAATAGATAATTACCCACATTTTGCTTGTGGTACAAGTTATGATATTCCTAAAAGTGTCCAGGATGAAGTGGGTTATGGTGAATCTTATTGTTGTGGTAGTGTCTGTAGTGATGTTGATGAGGAGGGTAACCCACAAATTTGTGCTAATGATGTAACTATGGTGGGTGAAGATTGTCCTTTAAATTGTTTTGACCCACAAAAATTATGTGAGGAAGCTAATAAAGATGAGTGTTATAAAATTGACGACATATTGGAAAAAAATAAAATAACTGATTATAAATGTAGTAAGGATAGACCCGGTCTTTCCTTTGACTCCTGTGCTTATGTTGAAATAGTAGAAAATCCTTGTGAAGGAAATTGGAAAAGAATAAATTGTAGTTTTAAAGGAGAATATTCTGGAGAAGTAGAAACAGCTTGTTGGGATAAAGATGAGCCAAGGGATTATTGTACAAATGATGAAAGAGTAGGAGATATTGATAAATGGTGTTGCGCTCTATTTCCTAAAGAAAATATATTTTGCCAAGAAGAAAAACCTTACTCGAGTATGGGAGATGTTTGGGAAGAAAAAGATATTATACAGATAGATTGTGATAGTGATATTTTAGACAATGGAGAAAGTTATAATAGTATGTCAGGTACCTATTACGACAACACTACTGAAAATTGTAGTTCAAATTGTTGGATGCGCACTAATTTATTGTGGAAAAATTAAAATATAAGTAAATATTATTAATATGAACCCAAAATTAAAAAGAATTTTACTCATTATCGGCTTTATGTGGAGAAAATCCTTGTGGATCAAGTGCATCTGCCAGTGCTACTGATTGCAGTATTGTGCCTAATGGACATTGCTGTATGGATGTTAACTTATATGTTAAAAATGAAAATAATATTTTTCCTAATTAAATAATAAGATGAAAAAAATAGCTAAAATAATCTTAATCCTATCAATTTTTTCCGTTTTGTTATTTTATTCAGGGCAAGTTTTAGCTCAGGAAGAAGGAAGTGATACAGAAGTGGGTGAAAAACAGATTAAAGTAAATTTACAAATTCCCGGCTTAACCAAAAAATGTGATCCCGATTGTAATACCTCTACCTGTGATTATTGTGTCAATAACTTTGGCGATTATATTATACAGTTTTACCAATGGTTTGCTCGAGCGGCCGGTATCTTTGCCGCTGTCATGATTGTCTTTGCTGGTTTCCAGTGGATTACTGCCAGCGGCAATGCCACCAAAATAGAAAAAGCCAAAGCCACTTTAAACGGCGCTTTAATGGGTCTGGTTTTAACCTTAGGGGCTTTTGTTTTACTTAATACTATTAACCCAGCCTTGGTCCGCTTTAAACTTTTGCCCTTGTCTAATATATCAAAAAATGTTTTAGATACTTTTTATTGCAAAGATTTCCCGGATAAAGAATCAATAGATAGTTACCCATATTTTGCTTGTGGTACAAGATATGATATTCCTAAAAGTGCCCAGGATAAAGCAGCTTATGGTGAATCATATTGTTGTGGTAGTGAATGTGATCCGACTGTAGAAACTAAATCCGGAGAACCAAAAATTTGCGCCAATGACGTTACTTCTAAAAAGGATTGTCCTTTAAATTGTTTTGACCCCAAGGATTTATGCGATGAAGCTGATGATGAAAAATGCCAAGAAGTGGATGCTGTTATTGCTAAAAATCCAGAAATAAAATCAAGCTGCCGTAGAATTAATAAGGGTTTTGGGAATATGGACTGCCGTTTTGCAAAAATACGTGGTACTAGTAGTAATGGAATATTTGAAGTTAATCTTTTACAAGATGAGTTGACTGAAAAAGTCTGTGAAGAAGTTACTGATATAAGAATAGATTGTGAACGTGGCGGTACCCAATGTTGGGACTCTGATAATAATGAACCAAGATATCTCATAGCTCCTAGCAAAATTTTTTGTAGCAGTGATTCCCGGGCTAACGTAGAAGCTGACACTATTTGTTGTATGAAAGCCTTAAAAACAGAAATTGATTGTCGGGATCCTGGGAAATGTGATAGTAAAAATGAAATTGAGGTAGACTGTGACACCTATAATAGCCCGGAATTTAATGATATGAAATACCAAGGTGGCGGCGAGGATCTTGCTTGTATTGATAATAATGAATGTTTTTGTCCAGCTGATCATATTTGTTGTGCTCAAACTTATCTTCATTAAAATTTACTTGATTATATCGTCAAATTATTAGAGAAATATTTTTTTATATCTAAATACAGCTAATAAACTCTACTATTAATTATAAAATTTTAGCTCCAAACTTATCTGTATTTTAACTATTAATAAATAATTTAATTAATTTATAAATAGATTATATGAACCCAAAATTAAAAAGAATTTTACTCATTATCGGCTTTATAGCCGTAGCCGTTTTTTTTGGCTATTTAATTTACCGTATCTTATTTTCGCCAATAATAGATACTAATGATAATGATAATTATAATGTCAACGGCATTTTACCTAATATTAACGCGGTTAATCGCCCCACAGGCAATATTAATGATAATTTAAATGTTAACGAAGCTTTGCCTAATATTAATGGTACAGCTCAGCCCGAACCGCCCTCCCAGGTAGCTTCCGGCGGGATTACCGAGGTTAGTAAGATTACCGAAGACTTAACCAAGTCAGCTGTAATAGATACCAATAAAAAGGATTTGATTTATTATGATGAATTAACTGGAGAATTTATTAAAACTTCGCCGGATGGCACCACTAAAACAAAATTAACTGACGATAAATATCCCGGAGCCGAAGATATTTACTGGTCTCCTTCACGTGATAAAGCTGTTATTACTTTTCCTGACCGATCCAAAATAACTTACGATTTTAACCTAAAAAAGCAGTACAGTTTACCTAAAGAAACATATGAATTTTCTTTTTCTCCGTCATCAGGTAAATTAGCTTATAAGTATCAGGGCGAGCAGGAAGGAGATAATTATTTAGCTGTTTCTGACCCTGAAGGCACTTCAGCCAGATTGGTGGAAGACTTGGGGCAATATGCTAATCAAGTAACTGTAAATTGGGCTCCTAATAATCAGGTTATTGCTACTTATAACAAATCAACCAGTACTGAAGAGCAGGAAATAATTTTTTTAGGGGCTAATAATGAAAATTTCCCCTCTGTTGATGTATCCGGAAGGGGTTTTAAATCAAAATGGTCACCGACAGGCAATACTATTTTATACAGTGTTTTTGACAAAGAATCAAATTATAACCCCAGTCTTCATATAATGGACGGCACTATGGAAAATATAGGAGCCAGTCAAGTTGATTTAAACATACAGACCTGGCCTGATAAATGTGTTTTTGGCGATAATAATTATATTTACTGCGCCGTACCTGAATTTCTGCCCAGTGGCAGTGACATTTATCCGGAATTAGCTAATAATGTACCTGATGATTTTTATAAAATTAATCTGGAAACAGGTTCAAAAGAATTATTAGCTAGACCGGTAAATTCTTCCGGATTTGGTAACTATACGGCCCAGAATGTTTATCTTTCCAATAATGAAGAATATATTTATTTTACCGATAAAAATACAGGACGAGTTTATAAAATAAGACTGAAATAATAAATGGATAAAAAAAAGCTAGGCCTAAATGCTTTAATAGTATTAGCTGTATTAATAGTTATTCTATTTGCTTATTCGGTTTTGTCTTTTTTTAATGATAAAACTGGTTCAAGTTTTCCGAAAATTAAATCAGAAAACCCCATTATAGGGAAAAAAAGTAATGAAGTGGTAATAATTCAATATGGGGATTTTCAGTGTCCTTATTGCAGAGAGTTGGCCGATATTTTTCGTAATTTAAATGATGAATATGAAGGAGAGATAGCTATTGTCTGGAAGGATTTTCCGCTTCATCAAATTCATGATCAATCTTTAAACGCGGCTAAGGCGGCCCGTTGCGCTCAGAAGCAGGATAAATTTTGGCAGATGCACGATCTACTTTTTCAAAACCAAAAAAAACTAACTGATGACTTATATGTACCCTTAGCTTCTGGCTTAGATTTGGACACTGATGAATTTATTCAATGTGTTAATAATAATGAAACCCTAGCTTTAATTCAGAAAGATATAGAGGAAGGAACAAGTTTAGGTGTTCAGGGCACGCCTCATTTCTTTGTAAATAATTATGAAATAACTGAGTTAATTGAAGAGGAGGAACTCAAAGATATTATTGATTCATTGCTTTAAAAATTAATTAAGCCAAATAATATAAAAAGATCTTTTTTTTAAATAAGATTTTTTTTAATCTATAAAAAAAGAAGGGTGGTTCGGCTGAACCACCCTGGTGAAAGTACTAGTTTGTCTGTAGATGTTTTTTAATTTCGGGATTAACATCCCCAATTATTTTAATAACCTCATTTCTTAACTTGGAGTGATTTTCATGCTCAGCCCATTGCCGGGCCCAGTTGATTAAGCCACTGCTGTTTCTTTCAAGATGTTTTTTGAATCCTTCCTTTTTTGAAAATTTCCGGATTTCTTCTAATAATGTTTTTTCTCCGTTGCGATGTATAATCTGACTGGCGTTGTTAACTCCCAGTAAAGAACAGAGATTATTTGTGTAGACACACATCTTTGATCCTCTCTTTAAACAGACAAACTTAGCTAATTTATGGTTTTATATTTCAATTAATTCACCTCCTTTTTTTGTTTTTAAGTCAACTAGACCAAGAAATAATTAATTAATTGAAAAAATTAAAGAGGGAGCACTTTTTTTATAAATAGTCTTTTAAACAGGCGAGAGGATCAATCTTTACCTGTTTAAGACTTTAGTTATTTATGAGCGGAAGCGCTCCCTCGTGTGTACTTAAAGTGCCTATAATAATAAATACTATCTAAAATTTTAATATTTGTCAAGAGCTTGGCTTATTCCCAATGTGTGTCTTTATATAAATTCTCGGCCTTTTGCTTAATTTTATAATATTTTTTCAAGGCCGGATCTTTTTTAGTTAAATCTTGGGCTGCTTCACGTGCCATTTTAATAATATCTACGTCTGCCAAAGTGGCCATTTTGAAATCGGGCAAACCAGATTGTTGGGCACCGGTTAACACACCGGGACCGCGCATTTTTAAGTCATATTCAGCTAATTTAAAACCATCTTGAGATTTTTCTAAAGCCTCCAGTCTTTTTAGATTTTTGGGTGATTCACTTTCTGTAAAAACAAAGCAAAAAGATTGTTTTTCACTGCGCCCCACTCGCCCCCGAAACTGATGCAGTTGAGCCAAACCAAATCTTTCAGCTCCTTCAATCATCATGACCGTGGCGTCAGGAATATCTATGCCGACTTCAATAACTGAGGTGGAAACTAGGATATCTATGGCTTTATTTTTCATTTGATCCATAATTTTTTCTTTTTCTTGGGTTTTCATTTTACCGTGGAGCCTGGCCACTTTAAAATCTGGAAAAATATCTTTAGCTATTTTCTCATATTCCTCTTTAACAGATTTTACACCTAGTTTATCCGAAGGTTCGATTAAAGGACAGACTACAAAAACCTGGTTTCCATTTTTAATTTCTTCTTTAATAAACTTGTAAGTTTTTTTTCTTTTTTCCGGTTCAATCACTTCAGTTTTTATTTTTTTACGGCCCTGAGGCATTTGGTCAATTATAGAAAGGTCAAGGTCAGCGTAGACAGTTAGAGCCAGCGAGCGAGGAATGGGGGTGGCGGTCATTGAGAGTAAATGTGGCGCTAAATCATGTTTTTTTGAGGATTTGTCTCTTAGGGCTTTTCTTTGCTCAACTCCGAAACGGTGCTGTTCATCAACCACCACAAAAGCTAAATTGTGAAAACTAATTTTTTCCTGGATTATAGAATGAGTGCCAATAACTATATTCACGCCACCTTTTTTTATTATAGTACTGGCTTTCTTTTTTGATAATTCCTCATCGTTAATTTTTATCAGTTTACTGGTTAAAAGCCCCAGAGAGAAGTTAAAAGTTTTTAATATATTTTTTATTTTTAAATAATGCTGCCGGGCCAGTATTTCTGTCGGAGCCATAAAAGCCACTTGAAAGCCATTTTTAATGGCTAGAAAAGCAGCCATTAGGGCCACTACTGTTTTTCCAGAGCCTACGTCTCCTTCTAAAAGCCTGTTCATGGGGTTACCTTTTTTAAGATCTTTAATAATTTCCTGACTTGCTTTTTCCTGAGCCTTGGTTAGTTTAAAAGGCAGGTTATTTTTAAAATCATCAATATATTTATCTTTATAATTTATAACCGGAGCACGAGTTTGTTTAATAAATCTTTTATTTTGCAGTGATTGTATCTGAATATAAAAAAGCTCGCCAAATTTAAGTCTCTTTGAAGCCTTTTCTAACTTTTCAAAAGAATCAGGAAAATGAATTTGTTTTATAGCTTCTGGCAAAGGCATTAGCTGGTATTTTTTGGTAATTCTTTCAGGCAGGGTTTCTTTAATTTTTTTACGCAAAGTTAGTGCAGTTTTTATAAAAAATCTTATTTGTCTTTGAGAAAGTCCGCTAGTTAAGGGATAAACCGGTACTATACGGCCGGTGTGGGTTTGTTCTTTTTTTACTTTTTCAAAAGAAGGAGCTAAGAATTCCAAAGTTAATTCCTGCATTTTAACCTTACCCGAAAGAATAATTTCATCTCCGGGATTAAGTATTTTCTTTAGATAAGGCTGATTAAACCAAATTATTTTAATAGAAGCAGTCTTATCTTTAACCATAGCTTCAGTAATAGTCAGACGACGCTTTTTCCAGCTGCGCCGGCTTTTTATAAGTTGTAAGGTACCTCTGATAGTATAAACTTCTTCCGGCTTAATGTCTTTGATAGGGGTTATTTCGGAAAAATCCTGGTATCTATTAGGAAAATAAAAAAGAAGGTCTTGTACTTTATTTAAGCCAAGACTTTTTAGCCGTCGGGCTGTGGTTGGTCCGACAGTAGGAATTTCTGTAAAATCAGAATTAGCTTTGATCATAGATCTATTCAATAAAAATACTAAAATTATCAACAGTATTTTTAAGAGTTACTTTATAATTCGATGCCACCCCATTCGATTACAGTAAATCCTATTCTTTCGAAGTTTTTTATTAATTGAGGTGTAATTTTTATTGGGTCTTCTAAGGCTTTGTAAACCATAATAATTCTTTGTACTGAATCCGGTTTTGGTAAAATATTTAATTTAACTCGATTATGATATTCTTCTGCCGTAGCAAAATGAATAAGGTTAAATTTATTGTTTTGCATACGTGGTAGCCAATATTCGATAAATTCTTTTATTTCTTGGTCAATAAGGCCCATATCTTTTAAACTTTTTTGGAAGAATAATTTTGTATTTTTTCCTTTTACAATAAAGCCTTGTGAAAGATCGTAGGCGATCTTGTTCTGGTATTGTCCTTCCCAGAAAAGATAGTTGTATTTTTTATTATTTATTAGATTTAATATTTCCCCACTAGGTTTTGCTATCACATGCCAGCCATTTTGATATTCGGGATTTGATGCGAATATTTTTCCGGGGAAATCTATATTTATTTCTATTTGAGTTTCTTTTTCTGGGTAAAGATAAATTACTGGTTTTTCTACAGGAGAGCCAATATCTTCAATACTATAAGAAGTTATAACTGGATAACCCCTTGTATTAGTATTTAAAGAGTCAGATTTTCTGGTATCGATACTAGATGAATTTGGTTCTAATAAAGGTATATTAAGAAAATTATCTATAATAGCAGCTTTAGTTAAACCAGCGAAAATTATTAATAAAGAAATAATTATAACAATGGCGGCAATAAAACCAGTTTTAAAACCTTGTTGATTTTCAGAAAATATTTTTGGCTCTTTATAAAAATTATCCATGTTTATATGATAGCATAATTAATTTTAAAAATAAAAAATTATCCTTACCCATGCCCTCGAGAGGAATTGAACCTCTATTTTAGGATCCGCAATCCTACGTCCTATCCGTTGAACGACGAGGGCAAAAGTAAAGATATCTTATAATTAATCTAAATCTTAAGTGAACGGCTAATTTGATCTGAAGCTGGCTCTTCTTCCTTTTCTAAATCTTCTTCAATATATTTTTTTAACACTTTTCTGACTTCAAGTGGGTTTTGTTTTTCCAGAGAAATAGGCAGGGTTGGTTTAAGTGAGCTTTTAAAATCGATATAAAGCACTTTTGTTTCAGGAGGGCGGTAAACAATCCAGAATTTTTTAATATCATTGTAGTCATAGAAGCTAGTGCCAGTTTCTATACCATCTTCTTTAATGCGGCACTCAAGAATTTTTGGTTTTTTACGGTTTTGGAAAACAAAAATAATACCCACCAGAATAATAACCAGGGTAAAGAGATAATTACCGGTAAAGATTGACCACACTAAAATAGCCGCCGATATTAATAAAGTAGAAACATACCATAATTTTCCCCGATTAGGTATGTCATATTCTGAAAAATCCCATGAAAGTAAGGTTTTACCCCGATCAGGGATTTCTTTTTTTTCTTCAGCCATATATTTTTTCCTCCGTTTATTATTTAAATTATACTCTAATTATAGGTTTTTTTAGGGGATTTTTCAAGTTAGTGTTTTGAGGTACGTAGATTGGGGTTTAAAAACAAAGAAATGGCTCGGAGAAGTTGAAGTGAATATTCGCAAAATACGCAAAATATCTCTTAAAAGAGGGTAGTCTAGACGAAAAGCGTGAACGGCTAGCGAATTTAAAAAGTAGATTAAACTATAAAGATAAAAAAAATTACCTTAATAAAATAAAAAAACAACGACGAATCCGTTAAAACCGCTGTTTGTTTGTATTATTTAAGCCACTCGGGGTTACCCTCGATAAATAATTGTGTTTTAAAAAGGTATTAAGTTTTTTTACCTTTGATTAAATTTTCTTTCTTCTTTCTTGACCATTTCTTGATTTGTAATCCTGCTTGAGCGGGATGCGGAAACGACTTTATTTTTTCCTAGATCAACTGAATTAACTTTTCTAACTTTTTATTTTTTGTCTGCTGATATACTTTTTCCATTTGGTCTTTTTCTACTTCGTTGTATCCAAAACTTGAAGCTAATTGAATATCAATGTCGTCCTTTAATAATTTATTTAATTCATCTTCGTCAGTTAAATTAACAAGTAATTTATATTTATCCATCTCTAACTCCGACATTCCCATTTGCTGAACAACCTGATGCTGAAAACCGTCTCGTTCAAATAGCCCTCTATAGTGATGATATATTTTTTGATATTTTTCAAATTGTTCGGTTTTTGATTTAAGGAAGCTTTTATCAGCTATTATTTCTTTACCTTCTTTTTGTTTTAATAACTCTGAACTAATTAAAATAGTCAATATCATTGCAGCGGTTGTGGCAATTTTGACAATTGGCGATTTGGTCTTCTCTTTCAACCATTCAAACATAGCATAAACATTTTCTGGTTTTTTGAATAATACTTCTTGCTCTGCCTTTTCTTCAAAAGTCGTAAACTCAGTCTGGACAACTTCTTGTAATGCCTCTTGAATTTTAGGCAAATAATTATCAATTTCTTCTTTTTTGTTATCAATACTAAATGAAGCTCTGATTACCCCGTTTCCGTGCCATTGCAAATCTTTTTTCTGAATTTTTGTTCGGTCTATATAAGACAGGTAAATGCCTTTATCAGCTAACTTTTGTGCAAACTCTTTATTATCAACTCCTGAAACACTAAAAGAATAAATAAATGATGTTCCTCCTTCAACTTCGTACAAAGTTAAACCTTCCTGTTCAGCAATTTGATGAATTTTATCTCTAAAATAATCTTTAAGTTCTTGGCGTTCTTGTGTTACCTTTTCAAAATTTCCATTTTCGTAGCCTTTCTCCTCTAAAGTCTGGATAGCATTATTAAAGCCAAAAGCGTCAACACAATCAATCTCATCTTCAATATCTGTATTCGGATGTATCTCTAGTTTATCATCAAACATGTACTTCAAAATAACCTGCTCATCCTGCCAGTGTAATTTATTTAATTTGAACAAATTCTTTTTAACTTTAGGGCTATCAGGATTAAAATATCCTAATCCTAATGGGGTGCTGGCCATTGTTTTATGAGGAGTGCCAAAATATGCGTCGCAACCTATGTCATCAAACTTTACTTCTGAAACATTGCCTAATGCCTGTGCCCCATCAATCATTACAAAAATATCTGGGTCTTTAGGATTAAGTTCTTGTTTTTTCTTTCTCACAAATTCAATAATATCTTTTACTGGCAATTCAATACCTGTATCACGAATAACCTGACTAATAACAAAACATTTTGTATCTGGAGTTAAACCGTTTTCTATATTTTTATAGATTGTTTTTAAATCTTTATTAACAACATCAATTATATCTGTCTTAATTCCTGTTAACTCATCAACTATTTTACCGTATTTTTTACCCCTCTTCTTGTAAAAGGTTGGGTAAGCTGACCAAGGGTCTTTACCTTCAGGGTTGCCGTGGTCAATGTTAGCTTCAAACAACCTAACAATTGATTTGTTTTCAGCGTTTGATAATAGAACTTTATCGCCTTTTTTAAGTCCTACCAACCAAGAAACTAATTTCATTGCCTCGGTTGTATTTCTGCCAAAAACAACTGCTTCTGGTTTAACCCCCACCAATTCAGCTGCTTTTTCTCTCGCTTGTTCAAATAATTGTTCTTTTTGATTTTCAGACACATCTTTTGCCTCTGCTAACATCTTTTCAATTTCTTTTGGTCTGTTGGTAATAGAAGCGTGGTTTAAGTGTAGCGCTTCTCTTTCTCCATCAAGATATTCTTGATAATAATCCCAATTAAAATAAAAATCTTCTTCAAATTCCTGCCTATATTTTTCAAGATGTTGTTGAATTTCTTGGCTGTCAAATTCTACTCCTATCAAGCCCTTACCTAATTTTTTACGAGCATAAGCATATATCTCATTTACTTTCGGGATATTTAAATTAGACAGATGATGAGCCGACTCAAAACGAGGATGTCTTTTAAGTTTTTGGCTAAAATCTGGAAGCACTCCCTTTTTGGACAACTCCAACCACTCTTGTGTTCCTGGATAGGCAGTATTTATATTTATACCAACAGAATTTTTAGATATTAAACCTTGAGATTTTAACTCTGAAATATAATCAATAGTCTGCTGATAGCTTCCTATACCTTCTAATCCGAACTGAAGAGAAACCCCTACTTTTATGCCAGCCTCTTTGCACCAATCCAATACATTTTCAACTTTTTCTAATTTAATTTTTTTACCACCTTTAGATATAGCTTCTTCTAATTGTTCAAAGCCAAAATAAATATAGGAACAACCCGATTCTTTCATCTTATCAATAAATTCTTTATTTGGAATATCAATAAAAGTTGTTTGACAGCCCCATTCAAAAGAAGCTTCTTCTTTTTGTAAATCAATTATCCCATCCAATAATTTTTCTGTTCTTTTTGGTTTTTGAGTAAAAGTCGAGTCATCAAAAAATACTGCTTCGTATCCATAATCTTTAATTAGAATTTCAATTTCTTTTAATGCTCGCTCTGGAGTTGGTCTGTCTTTACATAATTTGTAAAGTGATGGTTGTTTATCTTTATTTGACAAGAGTGACTCCATACAAAAACTGCAAGCGTATTTACACATTATTTGGGTCATAACTTGAGCTGTTTTTTTATCACCAAAAACAGGAAACTTATTTTCTGTGGTCAATCTACCTCTAAACATAAAAGGCAATTTATTCCAGTCAACTGGGTTGCCTGACAAAGAAATTGAATTAACTTTGTCTTTCTTATCTTTGACAAAGATATTGCCAGACCCTTCCACATTTTGAAAAATATCTTTATTTTTTATTATTTCGTCAATTATTTCCTGATTTTTTTTATCTGTATTATTAGCAATAAACTTAAAAATTTCTGTCAGGGCATATTGCCCGTCGCCAGCAACTAAAATATCAATTAACTCTTTTTCCTGCTCCTTGCTTAAAGTTGATTGTTTTTCAAGTGTCTTTTTTTGTTCATCTGTTAAACCAAGTTTTTCTCTAATACTTGGGTTAAAATACGCTTCGTGATTTGTCCCATCTTCATGAGAACCGCCCAAAATAACCAATGTGTCTGGGGAGTATTGCTTAACAATTTTAGCCAGCTCAATAGCAAAATAATGACCTTCGGAAGTGTTGCTTATCCCAACCGCTCTTGGTTTTTTGTCTTTTATTTCTTCAACAAAATTTTTAACAAATTCATCACTATACTCAGCGGGATTTTGCATTGATAAAATTTCAGGACTTTTCTCTGCTGGGAAAGTATCAGTTCTGACATATCTGTCCAAAACAGAAGTTGCATACATTAAAGGAGTTGGTTCGCCTGGGAATGTTCCGCTAACACCTTCTGAAATATGCGGGGCACTAACAAACATTACTGAAAAATGTTTCAGCTTATATTTCTCGTCTTCAAGTGCTTCAACAAATTTTTCGTGGCTTGTAAATTTCATATCTTTCAAATTTTGTTTAGCCTGTTTTTCTATTTTCAAATCCCGCTCCTTCAAAAAACTAATATATTCATTCGTATTAAATTCTTGTTCAGGACTGAAATAGTAAGCCTTACCTGTCTCTTTTTCAATTTTCTTTTCTGTATCAGTTAAATCTTCTGAAACCTTTTTCTCTTGACCTTCCCTAATCACTTCCAAATCAGCGCCTTCCTGTAAGGTGTCAGCAAGGCCTTTATTCTTTAAAGTTTTTGCCCTCTTTTCTAAGTTAATGGCTTCTTCGTGAAGACTGTTTATATTATTTTCCTTTCTCTTAATCATAGTAAATTTTAATTAACCCTGTGGATTAATTTATTTTAATAATTCATCAGGTAAAACACCTAATGCTTTGGTCAATTTTTTGATAGTTAATAAAAAGTGGGGTTTCTTAGCCCGCTTTCAAGGCTACTACTGATATACCCTCTGTCCATATTTAAAGCACGAGAAATATTCCCTTGAGATGTTCCCTTTTTAGTCCGAATTTCCTTTAAATTTTTACCTAATTTTTTAGATAAATCGTCCATAATATCAATGATATTATATAACTTATTAAATTTATTCAACTCTCATGGCCGGTAAGGTTTTGTAGACAAACTTAATCCTTATGTTCTTTAA